>NZ_JBEPEH010000036.1:67882-130066 GCF_040300725.1 Dactylosporangium sp. NPDC000244 | reverse complement strand
GCGCGGAGGCGGGGTTCCCGGGCCGAGAGCGCGAGCTGGCCCGCGGCGGGCGCGCGGAGGCGGGGCGCCCGGGCCGAGAGCGCGAGCCGGCCCGAGGCGGGCGCGCGGAGGCGGGGCGCCCGAGCGCGTGGCCCGGCCCGAGGCGAGCGCGTGAACCGGCCCGAAGCGAGAGCGTGCAGGCGAGCGGCCCTATCGGGGCGTGGAAGCCGGGGTCGAGGGCGCGCGCGGAGGCGGAAGGCGTCCGAGGTCGCTACCGTGGCGGGCGGTACCGGGCTTCACATGGGCTGGGAGGCGGCAGAAATGAGCGAGCGGCTGCGGAACTGGGCCGGCAACATCGAGTTCAGCGCCGCGCGGGTGCACCGCCCCGCGAGCGTCGAGCAGGTGCAGGAGATCGTCGCCCGGGCGGAGCGGGTGCGGGTGCTCGGCACCGGCCACTCGTTCAACACGATCGCCGACACCGACGCCGACCTGCTCAGCGTGGCCGGACTGCCCGCCGACATCCGGATCGACGCCGGCGCGGGAACGGTCAGCGTCGCGGGCGGGGTGCGCTACGGCGAGCTGGCGCGCCGCCTGGACGCGGAAGGCTACGCGCTGCACAACCTCGGCTCGCTGCCGCACATCTCGATCGCGGGCGCGGTCGCGACCGGCACACACGGGTCCGGGGCCGGGCTCGGCAACCTGGCCACCGCGGTCGCCGGCGTCGACATCGTGACCGGCGGCGGCGAGCTGGTGTCGCTGCGGCGCGGGGACGCGGACTTCGACGGCGCCGTGGTCGCGCTCGGCGCGCTCGGGGCCGTCGTGCGGGTCACCCTCGACGTCCAGCCGCGGTACCGCGTCAGCCAGCACGTCTACGAGCAGCTCCCGCGCGCCCGGCTCGACGCGCACTGGGACGAGATCGCGTCGGCGGCGTACAGCGTCAGTCTCTTCACCGGCTGGCACGGCGACACCATCGACCAGGTGTGGCTCAAGCGGCGCGACGAGGACGCGCCCGCGCCCGCGGAGCTGTTCGGCGCCGTCCCGGCCGCGGGCAAGCGGCACCCGATCGCCGTCATGTCGCCCGAGCACTGCACCGAGCAGGGCGGCGCGCCCGGGCCCTGGCACGAGCGGCTCCCGCACTTCAAGCTCGAGTTCACCCCGAGCAGCGGCGAGGAGCTGCAGACCGAGTACTTCGTGGCGCGCGCGGACGCGGTCGCGGCCTTCGCGGCCGTCGAGCGGGTCCGTGACCAGGTCGTGCCGGCGCTGCAGATCTCCGAGATCCGCACGGTCGCGGCGGACTCGATGTGGCTCAGCCCGCACTTCGAGCGCGACAGCGTGGCGCTGCACTTCACGTGGGTACCGAATAATGATCTTGTTCTTGGAGCGGTTGACGCGCTCGAGGAGGCCCTCGCGCCCTTCGCCCCGCGTCCGCACTGGGGCAAGGTGTTCCGGCACGCGCCGGGGTATGCGCGCGGGCGCGACTTCGCCGCCCTCGCCGCGCGGCTGGACCCGGCGGGCACCTTCCGCAACGCGTTCGTGGAGCGTCACGTGCTCGGGGAGTAGATTTCCACCCGTGCGTATCGCTCGTTTCGCCCACAGCAGTGGCATGTCGTTCGGGGTCGTGGAAGGCGAGTCGTCGGCCGGCGCGTCCGGGCTGACCGTCGCCGAGATCGAGGGCCACCCCTTCGGGGAGCTCCGGTTCACCGGCCAGCGCTGGGCCGTCGCCGACGTGCGGCTGCTCTCGCCCATGCTGCCCAGCAAGGTGGTGTGCGTCGGGCGGAACTACGCCGACCACGCGGCCGAGCTCGGCAACGACGTCCCGAAGGAGCCCCTGCTCTTCCTCAAGCCCTCCACGTCCATCATCGGGCCCAACGACGCCATCCGGATTCCCCCGCAGTCGCAGCAGGTCGAGCACGAGGCGGAGCTCGCCGTCGTCATCGGCGTGACCGGCGCGCGGCGGGTCGACCGCGCGGGCGCGGCCGCGGCGATCTTCGGCTACACCTGCGCCAACGACGTGACCGCGCGCGACCTGCAGCGCAAGGACGTCCAGTTCACCCGCGCGAAGGGCTTCGACTCGTTCTGCCCGATCGGGCCGTGGATCGTCACCGGCGTGGACGTCAGCGACGTCGAGGTGCGCTGCGAGGTCAACGAGGAGGTCCGCCAGCTCGGCCGGACCAAGGACATGGTGTTCGACGTGCCCACCCTCGTGTCATATGTGTCACATGTGATGACGCTGCTGCCCGGCGACGTGATCCTCACCGGCACCCCCGCCGGTGTCTCCCCGATGGTCAGCGGCGACGAGGTCGTGGTCTCGATCGAGGGGGTCGGCGCGCTCAGCAACAAGGTCCTGACCTTGGATTAGGCGTGTTGGCGACAACCGATTTGGCGTGGAAGGGGCTCTCCGGTAAAGTTCTCTTCCGGCGCGGTAAGCGCCAATGGGGTATGGGGTAATTGGCAGCCCGACTGATTCTGGCTCAGTTAGTCTAGGTTCGAGTCCTGGTACCCCAGCGCCGCAGCAAGATCGCGGTGCTGGTAGTGTTTCACAGCACGTCAGCACGTAAGGAAAGTAAGTACTGGGGCCCCGTCGTCTAGCGGCCCAGGACGCCGCCCTCTCAAGGCGGTAGCGCCGGTTCGAATCCGGTCGGGGCTACAGCTACGCACGATCCAGCCGCTTCGAGGAGTCAGACCTCGAGGCGGCTGTTGTGTTTCTAGGACCGGCCCCGGGGGCCTGGAGATGTGATCTCCAGGCCCCCGGTCTCGTTCAGGCCACGACCAGCCGGGCCTGCAGCACCGTGTCCGCGCCCGCGCGCCCCGCCGTCACCCCGACCGCCCGGACCGGATCGCCGACCGCCGACCCCGCGAGGTACACCGCCGCCACCGGGCTCGCGACCGCGCCCGCCATCGCGCGCCGGAACAGCGGATCGTCCGCCAGCCGCGACGTCCCGCCCGCATACGCGCCCGAGCGCAGCACCACGTGGTCCTCGTGCTGCTCACACTTCGCCTGGCTGATCTTCGCGAGGTCCGCGAGCTCCTGCTGCGTCCGCGCGGCCGCCGCGGCGTCCGCCATGCGCAGATCGAGCAGCAGCGGAGCCTCCGGCGACTCCTCGCCGGCCTTCCCGGCCACGGTGAACGACACCGTCTGCGCCGCGCCCAGCCCGGACGCGAGCGCAGCCGCGAGCTTGTCCGGCTGCGTCCCGATCCGCACCCGCTCCACCACCTCGTCGCCGGTGATGATCTTCAGGTCGCCCGCCGGCACGTCCACGAACATCTCCGGGTGCTCCCGCATGTACCGCTTGATCTCCTCGTCGTCGGCCATGATGAACCCCGGCGGCAGCTCGCCCAGGTCGCTCTCGCCGAGCGGGCCCGGGGGCAGCATCGCCATGCCGAACAGGCTCATCGGGAGATATCCGGCGCCCGGCCCCAGCACCTTCGTCAGGTCACCGAGCGGCCCCGCGAGGACGCCCGCGGCCGAGGCATCGCCGGAGAGGCCGCCCAGAGCGTCCAGGACGTCCGTTTTCCCGGCATCGGTACCGAGCGGCAGCCCGTCGACCCCGATGAGCCGCACGGTCGCCTCGAGGGCGTCGTCGGCCGCCCGGAGGCCGAAGACGGCGACCCCGTGCGGGTCGAGGGCCGGCACGGGCGAAGAGCTCGGACCCGCGACCGGGTTCTCGACGAAGCCCACCCCGCCGATCAGGCTCGACACGTACTCCTCGTCCAGCTCCGGGCTCAGCCGGTTCGCCTTCGCCAGGTCGGCCCAGCCGATCGCCGGCTGGTCGCCCGGGAGCGTCGCGATCGCGGCGCGGAACCCGGGGTCCTTCGCCAGCGGTGCCCGCTTCGCCTCCGCCGCCGCGGCCGCCGCGGTGCCCTGGGCGTCCAGGTCGCCGACGGCCAGCAGGACGTACCCGTCCTCGACCACGAAGCCCACGTGGTCCGTCCCGCGCCGGCGCTGCAGCGCCTCCAGCGACCCGCGCGCCTGCTTCTCGTCCCGCGCCGACGCTGCGACGAGCGTCACCGCCCGGTCCGGGCGCGCGGGCGCGGCCCACATCGCGACCCCGATGCGGTCGTCGAACCAGGGCGCCACGTCCGCATACGTGACCGGCGCCCGAAGGTCCTCGAACAGCTCGCGCTCCAGCCCGTCCAGGTCCGGGGGCGCGCCCTTGGTCTTGCGCAGCAGCTCCTCGAACTTGACCCGCTGGCCCAGCCCCGGCGTCAGGTTGACCCGCGCGAACGCCGCGACCGAGGCCGGGAGCCGCTCCTCCGGCAGCGCGCCGGTCGGCTTGTCCCAGCGCTGCATCACCGCGTACGCCGCGCCCGCCGCCAGCACCGCGACGACCACGGCCGAGGCGCCGAGCACGAGGGCGAGGCGCCGCCGCGGCCGCCCGGGCGCGTCCGCCCCGCCGGGGCCGGACAGCATGCCGTCGGCGGACATCGCGCCGGTGAGCACGGCGTCGACGGGCGTGAAGGTCCCGGAGGCCGGGCGCTCGGCCTCGACGGGCTGGGTGTCGGAGTGCTCGGCCGCCTCGCCGGCGGCCGGCGGCTCTTCGGTGGCGCTCGGGGGCTCCTCGGTGGTGCCGGGCGGCTCTTCGGTAGCGCCGGGCGGATCTTCGGTGGTGCCCGGCTGTGACGGATCGTCCGTCGATGACATGGGTGTGCCTCCCCCGCTGAATGTGACCGAGATGCTAGCGGGGGAGTGCACGGTCATGAATCCGCCGAGTCGGCGGCGCGGGCGCGCGGCCGTGGTCCGGACCGGCGCGCGGACGCGATCTAGAGCTGCGTGGCGATACCGAGGATCGCCGCGATGAACACGACGAGCGCGATGATCATCGACATGCAGCCGCCGCGGCCGCTGCCACCGCCGCTGCCGCCGCCCGGCGCGGGCGGGAGCTGCGGATCCGTCGGCGTCGCGGGGGAGTCGGGCGCGTCCGGGCCGCTCGGGCCGTGGCCGGGCGGGTTGGACGGTGTCCCGGACGAGGGTGAGGCGTGCAGGCCGGCCGAGCCGTCCGGCTCCGGGCTGGCGGGGGTCGTCGATTCGGGCACTGGCGTTCCTTCCAGCTGATGCGCTCCGGGACCGCGCCCCGGATCCGCCGATGCAGTACGCGCCCGCGCGCCGGTACACCCGGAACTCCGCACGGCACGTACCGCGCCGATCCTAGGCGCGTCCGCGCACGGCGCAACCCGCTCGCGCCCGGGAACGCGAAACCGGCCCGGACGGGGAGGTCCGGGCCGCTCGGCGCCGGTCGTAGGCGCGTCCGCGCGCCGCGCAACGCGCTCGCGCCCGGGAACGCGAAACCGGCCCGGACGGGGAGGTCCGGGCCGCTCGGCGCCGGTCGTAGGCGCGTCCGCGCGCCGCGCATCCCGCTCGCGCCCGGGAACGCGAAACCGGCCCGGACGGGGAGGTCCGGGCCGCTCGGCGCCGATCGTAGGCGCGTCCGCGCGCCGCGCATCCCGCTCGCGCCCGGGAACGCGAAACCGGCCCGGACGCGCAGGTCCGGGCCGGTCGGCGTCGAAGGGGAGGGCCTACAGGCCGGACAGGCGCTGCCCGGCGCGCACCACGGCCATCGCGTGCCGGTCGCCCGGCCGCCGGCCCAGGCGCTCGATCGGCCCGGACACGCTGATCGCCGCGATGACCCGCCCGGTGCGGTCCCGGATCGGCGCGGACACGCTCGCCACGCCCGGCTCGCGCTCGGCGACGCTCTGCGCCCAGCCCCGCCGCCGCACCTCCGCGAGGGTGCGCCCGGTGAACTTGCACCGGGGCAGCAGCGGCATCACGGCCTCGGGCGGCTCCCACGCGAGGAGGACCTGTGCGGCCGAGCCGGCGGTCATGGGCAGCACGGCGCCGATCGGCACGGTGTCGCGCAGACCGCTGGCCCGCTCGGCCGCGGCCACGCACAGCCGCTCGTCGGCGCGGCGCAGGTACAACTGCGCGCTCTCGCCGGTCGCGTCGCGCAGAGCGGTCAGCATCGGCTCGGCGGCGGTCAGCAGGACGTCGGGCGCGGCGTTGGCGAGCTCACCCAGCCGCGGGCCCGGCCGCCAGCGCCCCTGCGCGTCACGAACCAGTAAGCGGTGGATTTCCAGCGCCTGCGCCAGGCGGTGCGCGGTGGCGCGCGGAAGCTTGGTCCGCTCCACCAGTTCCGCCAGGCTGGCGCCGTCGACGCAGGCGGCAAGGATGACCACCGCCTTGTCGAGCACGCCGACACCGCTCATACTGTGTCCCACAGACCGAAACATACCTCCCAAATTTTAGGATGTCCAGATGGTGGGAGAAGCACGACAGCAGCCGCGAACGCTGGCGGAGAAGGTGTGGGACGCGCACGTCGTGCGGTCCGCCGCCGGTGAGCCTGACCTGCTCTACATCGACCTGCACCTGGTGCACGAGGTCACCAGCCCGCAGGCCTTCGACGGCCTGCGCATGACCGGCCGGCCGGTGCGCCGGCCCGACCTGACGATCGCGACCGAAGATCACAACACGCCGACCGACAACCTGCTGACCATCAGCGATCCGGTCTCGCGCACGCAGATCGAGACGCTGCGGCGCAACACCGAGGAGTTCGGCATCCGCGTGCACTCGCTGGGCGACGCCCAGCAGGGCGTGGTCCACGTCATGGGACCGCAGCTGGGCCTCTCCCAGCCGGGCATGACCATCGTGTGCGGCGACTCGCACACCTCCACCCACGGCGCGTTCGGCGCCCTCGCGTTCGGCATCGGCACCTCCGAGGTCGAGCACGTCCTGGCGACCCAGACGCTGTCCCAGGCGCGCCCGCGCACCATGGCGGTCAACGTCGTCGGCGAGCTCGGCCCCGGCGTCACCGCGAAGGACCTGGTGCTGGCGCTCATCAGCCAGGTCGGCACGGGCGGCGGGCGCGGGCACGTGGTGGAGTACCGCGGCCCCGCGATCGAGAAGCTGTCCATGGAGGGTCGGATGACCATCTCCAACATGTCGATCGAGTGGGGCGCCAAGGCCGGCATGATCGCGCCGGACGAGACGACCTTCGCCTACATCGAGGGTCGCGAGTACGCGCCGAAGGGCGAGGCCTGGGACCGCGCGAAGGAGTACTGGGCGAGCCTGAGCACCGACGACGGCGCCAAGTTCGACACCGAGGTGACGCTGGACATCTCCCAGCTGACCCCGTTCGTCACCTGGGGCACCAACCCCGGCCAGGGCGCGCCGCTGGGCGGCTTCGTGCCCAGCCCGGAGGACTTCACCGAGAACGCGGAGCGGGTCGCGGCGGAGAAGGCGCTGGAGTACATGGCGCTGACCCCCGGCACGGCGCTGCGCGACGTCGCGATCGACGTGGTCTTCCTGGGCTCCTGCACCAACGGCCGGCTCGAAGACCTGCGCGCCGCGGCCGACGTGCTGCGCGGGCGCCGCGTCGCCGAGAGCGTCCGCATGCTCGTCGTGCCCGGCTCCGCGTCCGTACGCGCGGCCGCGGAGGAGGAGGGCCTCGACAAGGTCTTCACCGAGGCCGGTGCCGAGTGGCGCTTCGCGGGCTGCTCCATGTGCCTGGGTATGAATCCCGACACACTGAAGCCCGGCGAGCGCTCCGCCTCGACGTCCAACCGCAACTTCGAGGGCCGCCAGGGCCGCGGTGGCCGCACCCACCTGGTTTCGCCCCCGGTCGCCGCCGCGACCGCTGTCGCCGGTCATCTCGCCGCCCCTGCCGACCTGAACTAAAAGGGACACGGACACTCATGGAGAAGTTCACCGTCCACACCGGCACGGCAGTTCCGCTGCGCCGGTCCAACGTGGACACCGACCAGATCATCCCCGCCGTCTACCTCAAGCGCGTCACCCGCACCGGGTTCGCCGACGGACTGTTCAACGCCTGGCGGTCCGACCCCGAATTCGTGCTCAACAATCCCGCGTACGAGGGCGCCTCGATCCTCGTCACCGGGCCCGAGTTCGGCACCGGATCATCGCGTGAGCACGCCGTATGGGCTTTGCAGGACTACGGTTTCCGGGCCGTCGTGGCGCCGCGTTTCGGCGACATCTTCCGGGGCAACGCGCTCAAGGGCGGCCTGCTGCCGGTCGAGATCGGCAGCGAAAACATCGAGACCCTGTGGGCTGCGATCGAGGCCGACCCGAAGCTTGAGGTAACGGTCGACCTCGAGAGCCGCCAGTTGCGCGCGGGCGCCCACGAATGGGACTTCCCGCTGGACGATTTCAGTCGCTGGCGGCTGCTGGAAGGCCTCGACGACATCGGCCTCACCCTTCGCCACGAAGGCGCTATCACCGAGTTCGAACAAGGCCGTCCGGAGTGGACACCCGTCGTTCACTAGCCCTCGCAGGGCGTCTCGATGAGCCTTCGGCCGAATCCGTTACTCCACAACGATTTCTTTTCCGTCATATGTTTGTATCCTGTGTGCGTTGGGATACCTTGCCCACAGGGACTTTAATTCTGGTACGGGAGGAAACGTGAACAAGGCCGAGCTCATCGAGGCGCTCAGCGCTCGCCTGGGCGACAAGAAGTCGGCGAACGCGGCGCTGGACGCGGTGCTGGCCGAGATCCAGGCCGCCGTGACCAAGGGCGACAAGGTTGCCATCACCGGTTTCGGTGTCTTCGAGAAGCGCATTCGCGGTGCGAGAACCGCCCGCAACCCGCGCACCGGTGAAGCGGTGAAGGTGAAGAAGACGTCGGTTCCCGCCTTCCGCGCGGGCGCCAGCTTCCGCGAGATGGTCGCCAGCGGCAAGGTGCCGAAGGTCGCCGCCGCCGCGAAGAAGGCCGTCGCGACGAAGACCACCGCCGCGAAGGCGACGACCGCGAAGGCCACCACCGCGAAGGCCACCACCGCCAAGGCGACGACGGCGAAGGCCGCTCCGGCCAAGGCCGCCGCGACCAAGACGGCGCCGGCGAAGGCCGCCACGAAGGCCGCTCCGGCGAAGAAGGCCGCCGCCAAGACGACCCGCGCCGCCGCTTCCACGACGGCTCGCAAGACGGCGACGGCCACCGCCGCCGCCAAGACCACGACCGCCGCCAAGAAGGCGCCGGCCAAGAAGGCCGCCGCCAAGTAGGTCAGGCAACAGCAAAGGGCGGCCCCGCGATTGCGGGGCCGCCCTTTCGCCATTCGTGGCGCTATCGCAGCGTCAGCGGCGCGAGGCGATCCCTCCCGACCACGCGGCCGCCCGCGAAACACAACACCCAGCCGGCGCCCTTACGGGTGTGGAAGTTGACGTCGGCCCGCTTCGTGAGCGCGGTGAGCAGTGGCGGCATGAGTTTTCCCTGACTGCAGATCACCGTCGTACCGCCCTGCAGCGCCAGTTCCGAAAGCGCCTCCGCGGCCGGGTCCACCGGGGCGAGCTCGTCGAAGGCCGGGTCGACCGCGACCGGCAGCCCCAGCGGCTCCATCGTCTGCCGGCAGCGCAGGGGGGTGGCCGAGACCACCCGGTCGGGCCGAAGCAGCGCCAGCAGGCCGCTCAGGCCCCTCGCATCGCGTTCCCCGGCGGCCTCCAGGGGCCGTTCGGTGTCCGGGCCCGTCCACTCCTTGCGTTTGCCGGCCTTGGCGTGGCGTACCAGCGCGACGACCCCGGTCACCGGCGGCACGTCGAGGAAGGCCCGCACGACACCGCGGTCGTGCGCGTAGCTCAGCATCGTGTGCGCGCCGGTCGCGGGCACCCACCGGGCCTCCTCGATCTCGTGGTCGGCCGCCCGCGGCGCCCACGCGGTCGCGCGCATCGACCAGAAGTCCACGCTCTTCTCGACGCCCGGCTCGCCCGTCAGGTACCGCACCGACGGCAGCCGCACCTGCGGCACCGCCTCGACCGACGTCTCCTCGAAGACCTCCCGCACCGCGGCGGTCAGCTCGTGCTCGCCCGGATCGAGCTTGCCCTTCGGCAGCGACCAGTCGTTGTACCGCGGCCGGTGCACCAGCACGATCTCCGCGACCCCATCGGCGGACCGCCGCCACACCACGCCGCCCGCCGCGCGGACCACCGAGTTCACTTCAGCCATGCGATGTTTCTATCCTCCACGACCGTCGCCCACACCGCCGGGAAGTCCGCGCGGGCCCGTGTCACCGCGGCGCGCTCGCGCTCGAAGAGCCGCCCGGCCGTCACCGCGAGGTCGTGGTCGCCCGGCTCGGCAGCGGCCGCGGTCAGCCACGCGTCCGCGGCGATCGCCGCGTCCTGGTGCTCGCCGAGCACTCCCTGCGCCCGCGCCACCGACTTGGCCAGCAGCTGCGCCTCCGGGCCGACGACCGCGGCGACCGCGTCCGCGGCGTAGCGGGCGCGCTTGGCCCGCTTGCGCACCTCGTGCCAGTCGTCGTCGGGCAGGTCCGGGGTCAGCTCGCCCGCGCCGACCACGCCGCCACCGCCCTCGACCAGGCGCCGCCACGGCTTGCGCACGATGCCCGGCAGGACGTCCTCGGCCCGCTCCCAGGCCGGCGGGGCGAGGCGGGGCTCCTCCACCGCGCCGACGAGGGCGTTGAGCAGCTTCACGTACCGCCGCGAGTGCAGCGCCTCGTCCAGCTCCCGCAGCGCCGCGTCCTGCTGGGCGGCCAGCGCCGCGTCGATGCGCGCCACCGCGCGCGGGTCGGCCGGCACGAGCGGGTCGGCCGCGGCCGTGCGGTGCAGCCGCTCCCGCAGCACCTCCACGTCGCGGGCGCCCCCGAGCGCGCCGGCCAGCCACGCCAGCTCGCCGCGCAGCTTGGCCGTCCAGTGCGGGTCGAGCAGCGCCTGGAACGTCTGCAGGTCGCTGCGCAGGCGCCGGGTGCCGACCCGCATCTGGTGCACCGGGGTGTCGCCGTTGGGCATCGTCTCGCGCAGCCGCGCGAACGGGTCGTGCTTGAAGATCCGCGCGACGTCGCGGCGGATCGCCTCGGTGACCACGTCACCCGCGTACGCGGTGCGCCGCCGCGCGGGCGCGACCAGCACCGGCGCGTCCAGCGGCGCGGCCGCCTCCATCGCGCGCATGTGCTTGGCCACGAACGCGCCGGCCCGCGCGCCCGCGCCCAGCAGCAGCTCCTCGATCCCGTCGAGCAGCCGCCGGTCACCGCCGGCGCGCTCCACCTCGATCTCGCGGAAGCGCAGCACCACCTCGCGGCCGTCGAGCACGCTCACCGTGTCGTCGGCGACCTCCGCCAGCAGCTGCCCGTCGGCGTCGGCGACCTCGTACACGGTGCGCACCGTGTACAGGATCGCCGCCGGGTCGAGCGGGCGCCCGCGCCGGTACGCGGTGACGAGATCGAGCAGCTGCGGGGGTATTACACCCGAGCCCTGCGACGGGCGCGAGTACTCGTGGCGAGTCCCCGCCCGCGAGGAAGGCAGCTTCACCGTCCACACCTTCGAGGACGCGTCGCCCTTGCGGTACCGCAGCGAAACGCCGTGGCGCGCGAGCAGCCGCTCGGGAGTGTCGTAGTAGGTCGCCCGCAGCGTCACCGGCTCCCGCGCGCTCACCAGGCCGGCGGCGCCGAGGTCCGGCATCGTGAACCCGTCGTCGGCGAGGTACTTGCGCTCTTCCTCCAGCATCCAGTCACCCTAAAGAGGTCAGACGGGCTCACTCCACCCGGTCGACGATGCGGCGCAGCAGCGCCTCCTGCGGATTCTTGCCCGCCCGACGGTGCCACTCGCCGTTGCCCGAGAGCTCGAAGGCGCCGGTGTCGCCGCTCATCATCAGGCTCAGCACCCGGTGCAGCTCGTCCGTCGAGGCCGGGTCGGTCACCTGGACCAGCGCCTCCACGCGGCGGTCCAGGTTGCGGTGCATCAGGTCGGCCGAGCCGATCCAGTACTCCGCGCGGGCGCCGTGGCCGAACCGGAACACCCGCGAGTGCTCCAGGAACCGGCCCAGGACCGAGCGGACCCGGATGTTCTCCGAGAGGTCCGGCACGCCCGGGCGCAGCGCGCAGATGCCGCGCACGATCAGGTCCACGCGCGTCCCCGCGCGGCTCGCCCGGTACAGCGAGTCGATGACCTCCTCGTCGACCAGCGAGTTCACCTTGAGCTGGACGAGCCCGTCCGCGCCGTACGCGACCTCGCGCTCGATCCGCTCGATGATGCCCCGGCGCACCCCGTGCGGGGCGACCAGCAGCCGGCGGTACGACGTCTGACGGCTGTAGCCGGTGAGCACGTTGAACAGGTCGGTCAGGTCGGCGCCCACCTCGGGGTCGGCCGTCAGCAGCCCGTAGTCCTCGTAGAGCCGCGCGGTCTTCGGGTGGTAGTTGCCGGTGCCGATGTGGCAGTAGCGGCGGATGTGGTTGCCCTCCTGGCGCACCACGAGGGCCGTCTTCGTGTGCGTCTTGAGGCCCACGAGGCCGTACACCACGTGGCAGCCCGCCCGCTCCAGCGTCCGCGCCCAGCCGATGTTCGCCTTCTCGTCGAAGCGCGCCTTGACCTCGACCAGCACCACGACCTGCTTGCCGGCCTCGGCTGCGTCGACGAGCGCGTCGACGATGGGGGAGTCGCCGCTGGTGCGGTACAGCGTCAGCTTGATCGCCAGCACGTTCGGGTCGGCCGCGGCCTGCTCGATGAAGCGCTGCACGCTCGTGGAGAACGAGTGGTAGGGGTGATGCACCAGGATGTCGTGGTCGCGCAGCCGCGCGAAGACGCTGCGCGGCGTCTCGCCCTCGGCGAAGTGCGGATGCGTCGCCGGTACGAACGGCGGGTCCTTCAGATCCGGACGGTCGACGCCGTTGTAGACCTCCCACAGCGCGGTCAGGTCCAGCCACCCGGGCACGCGCAGCACGTCGTGGGAGTCCATGTCGAGCTCGCGGACGAGCAGCTCGAGCACGTGGTCGGAGATGGACGCCGCGACCTCCAGCCGCACCGGCGGCCCGAAGCGCCTCCGCGCGAGCTCGCGCTCCAGCGCCTGCAGCAGATCCTCGTCGCGGTCCTCGTCGAGCTCGACCTCGGCGTTGCGCGTGACGCGGAACAGGTGGTGCTCGACCACCTGCATGCCCGAGAACAGCTGCCCGAGGTGCGCCGCGATGAGCTCCTCGACCGGCAGGAAGCGCATCACCCGCGCCCCGTCGCGCGCGGCGTGCAGGGCGAAGAACCGCGGCACGTTGTTGGGCACCTTGATCCGCGCGAACAGCTCGGGGCCGCCGTCCTTCTCGCGCACCACGACGGCGAGGTTCAGCGACAGGCCGGAGATGTACGGGAACGGGTGCGCGGGGTCGACCGCCAGCGGCGTGAGCACCGGGAAGATCTGCTCGCGGAACGAGGCGCGCATCCGCTCGCGTTCGGCCGGGTCCAGCTCCGTCCAGCGCACGATGTGGATGTTCTCCGCCGCCATCGCGGGCGCGATCTCCTCGGCGAAGACCCGCGACTGGCGCGCCATCAGGCCCGTCGTGCGCTCGGCGATCTGCTCGAGCTGCTCCGTCGGCGGCAGGAAGCCCGGGGGACGGCGCACCGGCAGGCCGGTCTGCAGGCGCCGCTTCAGCCCGGCGACGCGCACCATGTAGAACTCGTCGAGGTTGCTGGCGAAGATGGCCAGGAACTTGGCCCGCTCCAGCAGCGGCGTCGCGGGGTCCTCGGCGAGGGTCAGCACCCGGGCGTTGAAGTCCAGCCACGACAGCTCACGGTTGAGATACCGGTCCTCGGGCAGCGGCTTTTCTTCCTCCTGTACCTGCACAGCGCTCCCTTCTGAACCGAACCACTCCGTGACGGCATCCCCGTCGCGCGTGGCCGCGTCCTCCTCGGTCGCGTCCGCGCCCGTCTCGTTCGTGTCCTGACGGGGCTGAGCCGCTGCGGGGTCACCCGTGCCTGCCTCGGGCCGGCCCGTGCCCTGTGCGGCGCTCTCGACCGGCTTCGCAGGGGCCGCGGGCGGTCCGTCGCTCGCGCCGCTCGTCTTGTCCGCAGCGCTCGTCTTGCCCGCGGTGCTCTTGGCGGCGGCGGTCCCGTTCGCGGCGGTGGTCACCGGCTTGGCGGAAGCGGCTCCGTTCGTGGCGGCAGGCGCCGGCTTGGTCGCGGCAGGCGCCGGCTTGGTCGCGGCTGCGCTGGTCGCCGGTTTGGCGGGAGCAGTTCCGTTGGCCGCGGCGGTCACCGGCTTCGCGGCCGCGCCCGTGGCCTTGGCGGTGGTCGCGGGCCGGGCGGCCGGACGCGCGGTGGCGGCCGGCTTCGTCGCGGCAGACTCAGTCGGGCCCGTCTCAGCCGCGGCGGGTTCGGTCGGAGCGGCCGGGGTGGGAGCGGCTGCCGAGGTGGGTGCCGGCTCGGCCGGGGAGGGATCCGGCTCGGCTGGCTTGGCGGCCGGCGCCTTGGTCGGGGACTTCTGAGTCGGCACCCGCTCGGACGCCTTCGCCGACTCTGTCGTGGCCTCGTTCACCGTGACCTCGCTCACCGTGGCTTCGTCGGCCGGCGCCGGGCGCGCGGCCTTGGTGGAGCGACGAGCCCGGGCCGGGGCCCCGTCCCCACCGGACCTGGTCGTCTTGGGCGGACTCTCCGGTTCGGGCCGCTGGGCGGCGCTGCGCGGGCGGCTTCGACCGGTTGTGCTCTCGTCCACCGGATCATCATGGCCCGTTTGTGCCGGTCTGAACATGAACTTCCCGCTGCTTGGCCGCGACGGAACGTTGTGCGCGAGATGTTCGTGATCGTGCCCACATCGTCGCGCCCGCCGGCCCGGGCGGGCTTTTGCCGCTACCTGATCTCCCCTACGGGAGCGTGGGCAGTGTGACCTTCGTGATCGTGCCCACATCGTCGTGGTCGAGCCGCACCCGCTGGCCCAGCCGCAGATGACGCAGCCCGGACGCGTCGAACGCCGCGGCCGGGAAGGTCACCTCGACCCCGTCGTCGAGCAGCACCGTCCCGGTGCGGCTCGCGTCATCGAACGTCGCGACCGTGCCCTGCATACCGATCACGCTACCGTGCAGAGGACTTGTCCGGTATGTGCGCCGAGTCCCAGTCGCGACGCGGCATCGAGATCGGCCGCGGTGTCGACGTCGCGGCGCAGGCTCGGCCAGGCCCCATCGAGCCGTATCGCGCCCGAGCGCAGATGCGCCACCGCGGACCCGGGCCCGAACTGCGGCGCGAGCGCCTCCCCGGCGGGCGCCGCGAGCAGCACCGTCCCGGTGCCCTCCAGGTCCGGCACGAACGCCCGTCGCCCGGCACGCGCGGCCGCGACCAGCGCCGCCTCAAGATCGTCGGGCCGCATCGCGGGCAGGTCGGCGGTCAGCGCGACTACGCCGAGCCCCCGCCCACCGACGTCCCCGGCGGCGTCCGAGCCGTCGTCCGAGCAGCTGTCCGAGCCGCCGCCCACGCGCGCCGCCGCATCGATGCCGGGCTGCCGCGCCTCGGGGAGCCGGTCCCCGCGAGCGCCCGGCTCCGGCCGGCCGGCCTGCGCGTCCGCGCGCACGCGGGCCGGGCCGGGCTGCCAGGCGGCCTGGGCGCCGTAGGCGAGGGCCGCGTTCAGGCCCGCCGCGGGCGCGTCGGGCAGGCAGAACGCGCCGAGCTCGGTCAGCTCCGAGCACACCGCCGGGTCGTCGCAGATGACCACGACGCGGGCGACCGCGCGGCAGGCGAGCGCGGCGGCTACCGTGTCGCGTGCCATGGCCAGGACGAGATCGGGGTGGACGGCCTCGGGAACGGCGCCGCGCAGGCGCGTCTTGGCCGCTCGCAGCGGCTTGACCGGGACCACCGCCACCCAGGCGGCCGCCCGCTCGGGCGCCGTCAGCTGGGTCGTCGACTGGCCGTGGCAATGCATGAGCCATCCTGACACGGCCACCGGGCGCCTGGCAGTGGCATGATTCGCAGCAGAACCGTGAGGGGAGGGTGAGATGGTGCGCCGGAGGCTCGGCTTCTGGCGGCGTTTCGCCGTCATGACCGTCAAGCCCGCGATCCAGGTGCTGACCCGCCGCACCTGGCGAGGGATGGAGCACATCCCGGGCGACGGTGGGGTGATCATCGTCGTGAACCACATCTCCCACGCCGACCCGCTGGCCGTCGCGCACTACATCTACGACGCCGGGCGGTGGCCGTCGTTCCTGGCCAAGTCGAGCCTGTTCGAGGTGCCGGTGCTGGGCTACCTGCTCAAGGCCGTCCACCAGATCCCGGTGCGCCGCGGCACCACCGACGCCGTGAAGGCGCTCGAGGCCGCCCGGGCGGGCGTCCGCGCGGGCGAGGCCGTGGTCATCTACCCCGAGGGCACCACGACGCGGGAGCCGGACCTGTGGCCCATGCGCGGCAAGACCGGCGCGGCGCGGCTCTGGCTGGACACCGGCGCGCCGATGATCCCGATCGTCATGTGGGGCCCGGAGCAGATCTACGACCCGCGGACGAAGAAGCTCAAGCTGCTCCCGCGCGCGAAGGTCACCGTCGTCACCGGCGCGCCGCTCGACCTGTCGGCCTGGTCGGGCTCGCAGCCGACGGCCCAGACGCTGAACGAGATCACCGACCACATCATGCTGCACCTGCGCGACATGCTGGTGGAGATCCGCGGCGGCACCCCGCCACCGCTGTGGACGCCGAAGCGCTCCGCCCCGGGCTCTGACGAGCGGCAGTCCGCCCAGCGCCCGGGAGAGACGCGGCCCGCCCAGCGCCCCGAAGAGCAGACGGCATGAGCATCCAGCGCGCGGCCGTCCTCGGGGCGGGCTCCTGGGGCACGGCGTTCGCCAAGGTGCTCGCCGACGCCGGCACGCCCTCCGTCACCGTCTGGGCGCGCCGGCCCGAGCTCGCCGCCGCCATCCGCGACGAGCACCACAACCCCGACTACCTGCCCGGGACGTGGCTCCCGGGCGCGGTCACGGCCACCTCCGACGCGTTCGAGGCGATCGACGGGGCGGATCTGGTCGTGCTGGCGGTACCGTCGCAGACCCTCCGCGCCAATCTCTCCGCGTGGCGCGGCACCATCGGCGCGGACGCGACGCTCGTGAGCCTCATGAAGGGCATCGAGCTCGACACCCTCAAGCGCATGAGCGAGGTGATCGTCGAGGTCGCCGGCGTGGAGCCGGAGCGGGTCGCCGTCGTCACCGGGCCGAACCTGGCCCCGGAGATCGCCGCCGAGCAGATCGCGGGCACCGTGGTGGCCTGCCGGGACATCCGCCGCGCCGAGCTCGTCCAGCGGGCGATCAGCACGCGCTACCTGCGGCCGTACACCAACGACGACGTCGTCGGCTGCGAGCTCGGCGGCGCCGTGAAGAACGCGATCGCCCTCGCCTACGGGATGGCCTCCGCGCTCGGGTTCGGCGACAACACCAAGGCGACCCTGATCACGCGCGGCCTGGCCGAGACCGCCCGCCTCGGCGCGGCGCTCGGCGCCAACCCGATGACGTTCGCGGGTCTGGCCGGCCTGGGCGACCTCATCGCGACGTGCTCGTCGCCCCTGTCGCGCAACCGTACCTTCGGCGAGCGCCTCGGCCGCGGCGAGACCCTGGAGCAGGCGCAGGCCGCGACCCGCCAGACCGCCGAGGGCGTCAAGAGCTGCAAGTCGATCCGCGACCTCGCGCACAGCGTCGGCGTGGAGATGCCCATCACCGAGCAGGTCGAGCAGGTCTGCCACGAGGGCGTCGACCCGCTCAAGGCCCTGGCGGCGCTGATGGCCCGCGAGACGAAGCCGGAGCGCCCGGGCGTCCCGTCGACCGGTCAGTGACACGCGGCGCGCCCACACCCGAGCAGCGGCGCCGCCCGCACCCGAGCAGCGGCGCGCCCGCACCCGAGCCACCTGCCCGCCCCGATTGACGACGCCTCCGCGCGGCGAGGGGCGACGGCGCGCGTGCGCAACGAGCGTGGGGGAGTGAGACGCCTGATGAAGGGGGACAGCAGCGTGGATGCGAGCGAGAACGGGACGCCCGGGCGCGGGGACGGGACGCGGGTCGTGCACGCCGGGGTGCCGGCGGCCGTGGCGGGAGAGCCGTTCCTGCCGTCGCCGGTGTTCGTGGCGCCGTATCACCTCGATCCGGTCGCGGGCCCGAAGCCGGGCGTGGACGGATACGGGCGGTCGGACAACCGGACGTACCGAAACCTGGAAAAGGCGATCGGGGACCTCGAGGGCGGCGAGTGCGTCGTCTTCGCCTCCGGCATGGCGGCCATCACCGCGGTCCTGCTCGCCACGCTGCGCGCGGGTGAGACCGTCGTGCTGCCCTCCGACGGGTACTTCCTGACCCGCGCCTTCGCCGGCGAGCACCTGCCCGGGCGCGGGATCGAGGTGCGGACGATGCCGACGGCGGGACCGTACCCGTCGCTGGACGACGTGCGGCTGCTGCTGCTCGAGACGCCCTCCAACCCGGGGCTGGACGTGTGCGACATCGCCGGGCTCGCCGCGCGGGCGCACGCCGGTGGCGGCCTCGTCGCGGTCGACAACACCACGCCGACGCCGCTCGGGCAGCGGCCGCTCGACCTCGGTGCGGACTTCTCGGTCGCCTCGGCCACCAAGGCGCTGACCGGGCACTCCGACATGCTGCTCGGCTACGTCTGCGCCCGCGACCCGCAGCTGGTCGAGTCGATCCGCACGTGGCGAGCGCGGACGGGCGGCATCCCCGGCGCGTTCGAGGCGTGGCTCGCGCACCGCTCGCTCGGGACGCTCGACCTGCGCCTGAGCCGCCAGACGGCGAACGCGGCGGCGGTGACGGAGCTGCTGGCCGGGCACCCGGCGGTCGCATCCGTGCGGTGGCCCGGGCGCCCGGGCGACCCCGCGTTCGAGGCGGCGGTCCGGCAGATGCGCCGCATCCCGGGCGTCGTGACGTTCGTGCTGGCCGACAAGGCGGCCGTCGACCGCTTCCTGGAGGCGTCCGAGCTGGTGTTCGCCGCGACGTCGTTCGGCGGCCTGCACTCCTCGGCGGACCGGCGGGCGCAGTGGGGCGACGACGCGCCCGACGGGCTCGTGCGCTTCTCGTGCGGGGTCGAGGACACCGCGGACCTGGTCGCGGACGTGCGCCGGGCGCTGGACGCCACGCTGCGCTGAACGCCACCGCGCGGCGCACCGGTTCGAGTCCGGGGCGCCGCGCGGGAGCGTGCTCCGCGGCAGCGGCGCACGCGGTCAGGTGAGGCGGAGCTGGCCGCGCAGGGCGCCGTCCGGGTACTTCGACGAGTGGACGTTCACGTAGTACCGCTGCGGGGCGTTCCACAGCCGCTCCGTCTGCCGGCGGCCGAGGTTCGTGCAGGCCGCGGCCGAGCCGTGCCACATCGGCTCGCTGAGGGCGGTCGCCACCGGGCCGTCGTGGCCGGAGAGGCCCCGGTGGATGTGGGCCTGGGTGATGTCGCCGTCGACGTCGCGCACGTGGAGCACGTAGCAGAGGCGGCCGTTGCGGTGCAGGGTCAGCAGGGCCACACCGGTCGCGTCGGGGTCGCCGCTGTTCCTGGGCACCTCCTGCTTGCCGCTAAGCGCCGCGACCAGGTTCACCTGCTGCTGCCGCGGCGGGGCGGGCGCGGCCGCGGCCGGCGCGGCGGGGGTCAGCAGAGCGGCGGACGCGAGCACCGTGAACAGCACGGACTTGGCGGGCATGAGGCAGCCTCCTCGAGATCGGTGCGCCCGGAGGCGCGGTGATCCGAACCGGGGAGGGCTCAGTGGCACAAGGGTGATGCGGCGGAGCTCAGCAGTGCAGGTCGCCGGCCGGCGCGGACGGGACGGTGGCCACGATCGCCGGTGAAAGATTCACCAGCCACGAGCCCTCTGCGCCCTTCGGAACCACGACCTGGAGCGGGACCTGGCGGTCGACGGTGTGCCAGACCGTCTGCCCGGACTGCTCGTCCGCCCACCAACATACGTCCGACAGCCCCAGCAGCTGCGGGTTTTGCGGAACCGCCGGGGCGGCGCGGCCGCACGACAGGACGATCGCCGGGTCGCCGAACGCGGCGTTCTGCTCGCCCCCGGCGGTCACCTGGCGACGGTGCAGGCCGCCGAGGTCCTCGGGCAGCCGGGACACCAGCGCGCGGCACACAGCGGCCGGGGACGGGTCGAGCCCGGGCGCCTCAGCCGATACCGGTGCGGTGCTCGGCGCCGAAGGGAAACCGCCCAGGACCCAGAACGCGACGATGCCCGCGACCAGCGCCAGGGGCAGTGCGGCGAAGGTCGCGAGCTTCGCCGGGCTCGGCGAGGGGCGCGCGGGCGCGTCCGGGCTCGTTACGGCCGGCACTACAAGTGCACCACCGAGCAGGTGACCGTGCGCGTGATGCCCGGCACCAGCTGGACCTTCGAGACGATGAGCTGACCCAGTTCGTCGATGTTGCGGGCCTCGGTGAGGACCACGACGTCGTAAGGCCCGGTGACCGCGTCGACGCGGACCACCCCGTTGAGCCCCTGAATGGCCATGGCCACATCGCGGGCCTTGCCGACCTCTGTTTGGATCAGGATGTATGCCTGTACCACGACACGACTCCCTCCCTGCCGTCCGCACGCTGATCAGGCGTCAACCTACCGCAAGAATGGAATCGGCAAATCAACCGCCGTGCGTGATCATGCCACGACACGCGGCGGCGGCGACACTATCGAGCATCAGCTTGGAGGACGGGTGACCGTTTCAACCGCCGGAGAGTTCGGGCTCATCTCACGGGTGACGGCCCGGCTCGGGGCGGCGTCGCCCTTCGTACTGCTCGGACCGGGGGACGACGGCGCGATCGTCGCGACCCCGGACGCGCGCGTCGTCGCGAGCACCGACGTGCTCGTGGACGGGCGCCACTTCCGCCGCGACTGGTCCAGCGCGCGTGACGTCGGCCACCGCGCGGCCGCGGCCAACCTCGCCGACATCGCGGCCATGGGCGCCCGGCCCACGGCCCTCCTGGTGGCCCTGTGCGCCCCGGCGAACCTGCAGATCTCGTGGGCCGAGGAGCTCGCCGACGGCCTGGCCGCGGAGGCGGCGAAGACCGGCGCGACGGTCGTGGGCGGGGACACGTCGTCGAGCCCGACGCTGACCATTGCGGTGACCGCGCTCGGGGACCTGGACGGGCAGGCGCCGGTCCTGCGCTCGGGCGCGCACCCGGGCGACGTGGTGGCCGTCGCGGGGCGGATCGGGCACGCCGCGGCGGGGTACACGATCCTCTCCCGCGGCTTCCGCTCCCCGAAGCTGCTCGTCGACGCGCACCGGCGCCCCGACGTGCCGTACCACCTCGGCCCCGTCGCCGCGCGGATGGGCGCGACGTCCATGATCGACATCTCCGATGGGCTGCTGGCCGATCTCGGTCACATCGCCACGGCCAGCGGCGTCGGCATCGACGTGCGCCGCGACGCGTTCACGGTGCCCGAGGCCATGCATGCCGCCGCGACCGCGCTGGGCGTCGACCCGTACGGCTGGCTACTGGCCGGCGGCGACGACCACGCGCTGGCCGCCACCTTCCCGCCCGACGTCGAGCTGGGCGACGAGTGGCTCGTCGTCGGCTCCGTGGTGACCGCCAGCGTGTTCACCACGGGTGAGGGCGTGACCGTGGACGGTCGCCGGTACACGGGCGGCGCCCCGGGGTGGGATCACTTCAAGTAAGGGCCGGTACGCTCGACGCTCGTGACAGAGATCGACATCCGGATGACCCGCTACGGCGCGCGGGTCGCCTCCGACCTGACCACCGCCGCGCTCGCCGACCTGAGCGAGCGGTACGGCGGCGAGGGTGACTCCACCCCCGTTGAGCCCGTTGAGTTCGACCCGCCCGAGGGGGCGTTCCTCGTCGCCTACGTGGACCACGTGCCGGCCGGCTGCGTCGGCTTCCGCACGTTCGCCGAGGACGAGACGACGGCCGAGCTCAAACGCATGTACGTCGCGCCGCAGTTCCGCGGCCTCGGGATCGCCAAGGCGCTCCTGCGGGCGGTCGAGGACGCCGCGCGGGAGGCGGGCCGCAAGCGGATGTGGCTGGAGACGGGCACCGCGCAGCCGGAGGCGATCGGGCTGTACGAGCGCAGCGGATACGCGCGGATCGAGGACTTCGGCCACTACAAGGGCTACCCCGAGGTCCGCTCGTTCGGACGGGACCTCTGAGGCCTGCCCGGGCACGACGAAAGGCCCCGTGACCGTGTCACGGGGCCTTTCGTCGTGCCTGGGGTCAGCCCCGGACGACCTTGCCGGCCTTGAGGCAGGAGGTGCAGACCTGCACCTTCCGCGTGGTGCCGCCACCGGCCGGGGTGCGCACCGTCTGAATGTTGGGGTTCCAACGGCGGTTGGTCCGCCGGTGCGAGTGGGACACGTTGTGGCCGAAGCCCGGTCCCTTGCCGCAGACGTCGCACACGCTAGCCACGGGGATCTCCTGGGTTGATTGCAGTCTTGGGGCGGGAACGGACCCGCGCCGCGGCTCTCGTTCCAGGCGTCACCGGCCGGGTGAACGGCGGGCAACCCGGTAAGGCTACCTGATGCGACCCCTCGACACCCAATCGGCCCTGTCGGCGCCCGCATCGGTGGGGAATGACCGCCTTCACCGTTAGGCTCTGCCGCGTGCCAGACAGTGTGGACGCCGCCGCCGTCCGCCGGTGGTGTGCCGGTGGCCTGGCCGCGCTGCGGCGCCATCAGGCCGAGATCGACGCGCTCAATGTGTACCCCGTGCCGGACGGCGACACCGGCACCAACCTGGTGCTCACGATGTCCTCGGCCGTCGAGGCGGCCGTGGGCGCGACGGCCGCCGAGACCATGCGCGGCGCCGCCCGGGGCGCGCTGCTCGGCGCGCGCGGGAACTCGGGGATCATCCTGGCCCAGCTCTTCAAGGGGCTCGCGGCCGGCCTGGAGCGCGCGGGCGCGGCCCCGGTGACCGGCGCCGTGCTGGCCGGGGCGCTCGACGACGCGGCCCGCGGGGCCTACGACGCGGTCGCCGCGCCGGTCGAGGGCACCGTGCTGACCGTCGGGGTCGCCGCCGCGAAGGCCGCCGTCGCCGCCGGGGCGCGCGGGGGCGTGGTCGCCGTGGCCCGGGCGGCCTCGCAGGGCGCGCGGGAGGCGCTCGCGCGGACGCCCGAGCAGCTGCCGGCGCTGGCCCGGGCCGGGGTCGTCGACGCGGGCGGGCGCGGCCTCGTGGTGCTGCTCGACGCGCTGGTGGAGACCCTGACCGGCGACGAGCCGCCCGACGGCCCGGTCACCGCGGCCGTGCCGGCCGGTGGCCGCCCGGGCGCGGCGGTCGAACGGGAGACCGGGTCGGCCGACTTCGCCTACGAGGTGCAGTACCTGCTCGAGGCGCCCGCGGACGCGGTGGAGACGCTGCGCGGCGCCCTCGCCGCGCTCGGCGACTCCCTGGTGATCGTCGGCGACGAGCCGACCTGGCACGTCCACGTGCACGTCAACGACGTCGGGGCGGCGATCGAGGCCGGCATCGCCGCGGGGCGCCCGAGCCGGATCACCGTGACCCGCTTCGAGGACCAGATCGCGGCGCGCGCGGACGCCTCCGGCCCGGCGGGCGAGGGCGGCGGGCACCCGGATCGCGCCGTCGTGGTCGTGTGCAACGGGCGCGGGCTCGCGCAGCTGCTCGAGTCCGAGGGGGCGACGGTGCTGACCGGCAACCCGTCCACGCGCCAGCTCCTCGACGCGATCGTGGGCGCGGGGGCGGAGCGCGTCGTCGTGCTGCCCAACGACGCGAACGTGCTGGCCGTCGCCGCGGCCGCCGCGGGCGAGGCGCGCGCCGCAGGCGTCCGCGCGGGCGTGGTGCCCACCCGCTCCCCGGTGCAGGCGCTCGCCGCCATGGCCGTGCGCGACCCGGCGCGGCGCTTCGAGGACGACGTGATCGCCATGGCCGAGGCGGCCGCGCGGTGCCGGTCCGCCGAGGTCACCATCGCCGGGCGGGAGGCGCTGACGGTCGCCGGGCGCTGCCAGCCCGGTGACGTGCTCGCGATCGTCGACGGCGAGGTCAACCTCATCGGCCAGGACCTGCCGCAGACCGCCTTCCGGCTGCTGGACCGGATGCTCGCCGGCGGCGGCGAGCTCGTCACGCTCATCGCCGGCCGCGACGCGCCCGAGGGGCTCGGCGCGGCCCTGCGCGCCCACGTCGAGGGCTCGTGGCCGTTCGTGGAGGTCCAGTGCTACGAAGGGGGCCAGCCGCACTACCCACTCCTGGTGGGCGTCGAGTAGAGGAAACCTGGAGTTGGCCGACATCGACCTGAGCACACCGCTGTCGAAGGTCCTCGGGGGCAACGGCGCGAAGCTGCTCGCCGAGCACCTCGACCTGCACACGGTGGGCGACCTCGTGTACCACTTCCCGCGCCGGTACGAGGAGCGCGGCGAGCACACCGACATCCGCGCGCTGGAGATCGACACCGACGTCACCGTGTTCGGGCAGGTCAAACGCGTCAACTCCCGGACGTTCGTGCAGCAGCGCGGCAACACCCGGGGCAAGCGGGGCTCGCTGGTCGAGGCGGTCATCGGCGACGACGGCGGCGGCGAGATCAGCGTCACGTTCTTCAACCAGCCGTGGCGGGAGAACCAGCTGCGCCCGGGCCGGTGGGGCCTCTTCTCCGGCAAGGTCGGCCGGTTCAACCAGAAGCTGCAGCTCAACCAGCCCGACTACGTCCTGCTCGACGCGGGCGAGGGCGAGGAGGCGGTCGAGGAGTTCGCCGGGGCGATCATTCCCGTGTACCCCGCGACCGCGCGCGTGCCCACGTGGCGCATCGCCGCGGCCGTGCGCACCGTGCTCGACGTGCTGCCGCCGACGTCCGACCCGGTGCCGGCCGCGACGCGCGCCACGCGGCGGCTGAGCTCGCTGGACAAGGCGCTGCGCGAGATCCACCGGCCCGAGTCCCAGCAGTCGCTCGCCGTCGCGCGGAGGCGGCTGAAGTGGGACGAGGCGTTCGCGCTCCAGCTGACCCTGGTCCAGCGCAAGAAGCGCGCCGAGGACTGGCCGGCGGTGCCGCGCCCGCGCCGCGCCGACGGGCTGCTCGCGGCGTTCGACGCCGGGCTGCCCTACGAGCTGACCCGGGGCCAGCGCGACGTCGGCGACGAGATCGCGGCCGACATGGAGCGCGCCCACCCGATGCACCGCCTGCTGCAGGGCGAGGTCGGCTCCGGCAAGACCCTGTGCGCCCTGCGCGCCATGCTCCAGGTCGTCGACGCCGGCGGCCAGGCGGCGATGCTGGCCCCGACCGAGGTGCTGGCCGTCCAGCACCATCGCAACGTCACGGACCTGCTCGGCGCGATGGCCCGGGCCGGCGAGCTGGACGCCGCGCCGGAGGCGACCCGGGTCACCCTGCTGACGGGGTCCCTGGGCGCGGCCGCGCGGCGGAAGGTGCTCGAGGACCTGCGCAGCGGCACCGCGGGCATCGTCGTCGGCACCCACGCCCTGCTCTACGAGGGCGTCGACTTCGCCGACCTGGGCCTCGTCGTCGTCGACGAGCAGCACCGCTTCGGCGTCGAGCAGCGCGACGCGCTGCGCACCAAGGCCGACCAGCCGCCGCACGTGCTCGTCATGACGGCGACGCCGATCCCGCGCACGGTCGCGATGACCGTCTTCGGCGACCTGGAGACCTCGGTGCTCAGCCAGTTGCCGCGCGGGCGCTCGCCGATCGCGTCGCACGTCGTGCCCGTCACCGAGAAGCCCGCGTTCCTGGACCGGGGCTGGCGGCGGCTGCGCGAGGAGGTGGCGAAGGGGCACCAGGCCTACATCGTGTGCCCCCGCATCGGCGACGCCGCCAAGTCCGACGGCGAGGACGTGCCGCCCGCCAACGACGACGGGCGCCGTCCGCCGGTCGCGGTGCTGGACGTCGCGCCGCAGCTGGAGGAGGGCCCGCTGCACGGCCTGCGCATCGGGGTTCTGCACGGGCGCCTGCCGGCCGAGGAGAAGGACGCGATCATGCGTACCTTCTCCGAGGGCCGCCTCGACGTGCTCGTCGCCACCACGGTCATCGAGGTCGGCGTGGACGTGCCGAACTCGACGATGATGATGATTCTCGACGCCGACCGCTTCGGCGTCTCCCAGCTGCACCAGCTGCGCGGACGCGTCGGCCGGGGCAGCGCGCCGGGCCTGTGCCTGCTCGTCACCGAGTCCGGCGAGGGCACGCCCGCGCGGGCGCGCCTGGACGCGGTCGCCTCGACCACCGACGGGTTCAAGCTGGCCGAGCTCGATCTGGAGCAGCGCCGCGAAGGCGACGTGCTCGGGGCCTCGCAGTCCGGGCACCGCTCGCACCTGCGGCTGCTGTCGCTCCTGCGCGACTCGGAGCTGATCGGGGAGGCCCGCGCGGAGGCGGCGGAGCTGATCGCGGAGGACCGGGAGCTGGAGCGGCACCCGGCGCTGGCCGCGACGATCGCGCGGCTGGTGGACGAGGAGCGGGCCGAGTACCTCGAGAAGGGGTGACGCGGATCACATCGATCGCGGCGGGCGACGAGGACGCGGCGCGGAGTGGCGTACGTCACCGCCTACTGTGGATCGTGTGACGCGGATCGTGGCCGGAGCGCTCGGTGGTCGCCGGCTGACCGTGCCGGCCGGCCAGGGCACGCGCCCGACGTCGGACCGGGTGCGCGAGGCGCTGTTCAGCAGCCTCGACAACCTGCTCGACCTCGACGGGGCACGGTTCGCCGACCTGTACGCGGGCTCGGGCGCGGTCGGGCTCGAGGCGTGCTCGCGCGGGGCCGTGCAGGTGCTGCTCGCCGAGGCCGACGCCAAGGCGGCCCGCGTGATCCGGGGCAACATCGCGGCGCTCGGGGTGGCCGGACGCGTACGACTGGTGACGGACAAGGTCGAGCGCCTCCTCGCGGGCGAACCGGACGGGGCCTACGACGCGGTGTTCATCGACCCGCCCTACGCCGTGACCGACGAGCGTGTCCGCGCGGTGCTCGAGGCGCTGGCCGCGCGCTGGCTCGCCCCGGACGCCGTCGTGGTGGTCGAGCGCTCCAGCCGCGGCGCGCCGATGGCCTGGCCGGACGGGCTGCGCCCGGTCGCGGAGCGGCGCTACGGGGAGACGGCCCTGTGGTACGCCCGACTTGATCAGGACGGCTCGCGCACGAGTTAAGCGAACCTTTGGTACGGTCCCCGCTCATGAGGCTTGGGCTGGTGCAATGAGGCGCGCGGTCTGTCCGGGTTCGTTCGATCCGGTCACGAACGGGCACCTGGACATCGTGGGTCGGGCATCGCAGATGTTCGATGAGGTCGTCGTTGCGGTGCTGATCAATCAGAGCAAGGCGGGGCTGTTCACGGTCGACGAGCGGCTGGAGATGCTCGCGACGGTGACCGCGCCGTACGCCAATGTCCGGGTCGATGCCTTCCAGGGGCTGCTGGTCGACTTCTGCCACGCCAACGACATCGGCGCCATCGTCAAGGGCGTACGCGTGGCCGGGGACTTCGACTACGAACTGCAGATGGCCCAGATGAACTACGGCCTGGGCGGCATCGAGACGCTGTTCATGCCGACCAATCCGAAGTACTCCTTCGTTTCGTCGAGCCTCATCAAAGAGGTCGCCAAGTGGGGCGGCGACGTTTCGCCGCATGTACCCGATCTCGTGGCGAATCGCCTGCGTGAACGATTCGCATCGGTCCGAAACTAACTGCGAAACCCGAGTGGCGATGGAAGCGGCCCGGGGTTCCGGGCCGCATGATGGTTACGTCGTTCGACATTGGAACAGGAGTGACCGCAGGTGGACCCGCTCGAGAGCATCGACCAGATCATCGCGATGGTCGAGAGTGCACGGTCGGCGCCGATGTCGCGGAGCAACTTCGTGTTCGATCGCGCCGACATGATCAACCTGCTCGACCAGCTGCGTGCCGACCTGCCGGGTGAGCTGCGGCGCGCGAGTGCGCTGCTCGACGAGCGGGACAAGATCGTCGACGCCGGGCGGCGCGAGGCGGAGCGCATCATTGCCGAGGCCGAGGCCGAGCACACGCGTCTGGTGTCGATCAACGAGATCGTGGTCTCGGCCGAGCACGAGGCGTCGCGAATGATCAACGAGGCCCGCGCGGAGACGCAGCGGCTGCGTGACGAGGTCGACGACTACGTCGACACGGCGCTGGCCAACTTCGAGCAGTTCCTCACCCGGTCGCTGGCCTCGATCGAGCGCGGGCGCGACAAGATGCACGCGCTGCGGGAGATCGGCTCGTTCACCCCGCACGGTGAAGACGACCGGCCGTTGCCGTTCTGACGGGCGCGGTACCGTTGGGGGCGATTCGACGCGAGATCTGCCGCTCGGGTACCCTAGTCCGTCGGCCCTACCTGGCCGGAGTCTGAAGATGCCACATCAACCACAGCACCCGCACCTGGATCCCCGGTCGCCGCTGGTCCTCGAGACGAGAGACCTCCCACGCCGACCGGGAGCTCTGCATGCGGTGCAGCGGAGCGTGCCGGCGCCCAAGGACCTCGGCCTGGAGCTGATCGGCGTGCCCCATGGCGCCGAACTCGACCTCCAGCTGCGAATGGAGTCGGTGTCCGAAGGCGTGCTCGTCTCCGGCACCGTCACCGGCCCGCTGACCGGCGAGTGCGGGCGCTGCCTACGCCCGATCAGCGACACGCTGGACGTCCCGATCCAAGAGTTCTATGCCTACGAGCACAGCACGACGGACGAGACGACCGATGAGGACGAGGTCGGACGGCTACAGGGCGACCTGATCGACCTGGAGCCGGCACTGCGGGACGCGGTGGTGCTCTCCCTGGCCGCCAATCCCGTGTGCCGTGAAGACTGCCCAGGTCTGTGCCCCGAATGCGGGACACCGATCGACGAACTGCCCGAGGGCCACACCCACGAGCAGATCGACCCGCGCTGGGCCGCCCTGTCCCAGATCAAGACGTCAGAGGAGTAAGGTCCAGTGGCTGTTCCCAAGCGGAAGATGTCGCGCAGCAACACCCGGTCGCGCCGGAGCCAGTGGAAAGCGGTCGCGGTCTCCACTCAGCCGTGCCCGCAGTGCCGCTCGCCCAAGCTGCCTCACGCGGCGTGCTCGGTCTGCGGCACGTACAACGGCCGCCAGGTCATCGAGGTCTGATTACCGGATCCGGGTGACGCGATCCGACCGATCGCCGCACGGCGGGGAAATCCCGTCCGGCGTCGCGCGGATCGCCGTCGACCTCCTCGGCGGGGACGGGGCTCCCGCCGTCGTGGTTGACGGCGCTCTGCGCGCATGCAGCGCCGATCCAGACCTCCACCTTCTCCTCGCCGGCCCACGGGATGTGGCCGACGAGGTCATCGGCGCGCTCCCGGTCGCTGACCGCGAGCGCGTCAGTGTCAGCGTCATCGACGCCGCCATCGGCATGGCCGACTCGCCGCTGCGCAACATCCGCCGCTCCACATCGGTGCGCGCGGCCGCGGAGGCGGTCTACACCGGCCGCGCGGACGCGATGGTCTCCGCGGGCTCCAGCGGCGCCGCCGTCGCCGCGTCCGCGCACGTGCTCGGGCGCATGCGCGGCGTGCGCCGCCCCGGGCTCGCCGCGCAGCTGCCCACCGCCCGTGGGCCCGTGCTCCTGATCGACGTCGGGGTGACCCTCGACGCGACCATGCTCGAGCTCGTCCAGCACGCCGTCCTCGGCACCGCCTACGCGTCCGTGGGCCTGGGCATTGCGCGCCCGCGCGTCGGGCTGCTGTCCATCGGCAGCGAGCCGGGCAAGGGCGACCGGCTGCGCCGCGCGGTGTCGATCGCGCTGTCGGACATCCCGTTGCCCGCAGGCGGACGCTACGTCGGTCTCGTCGAGGGTTTCGACGTACCGCGCGGAGGCCCCGCCGACGTCGTCGTGACCGACGGATTCACCGGAAACGTCCTGCTCAAGGGGCTCGAGGGCGCGATGGCCGTGACTCGCCCGGCGTTCGCGCCGGCGCAGCGCTCGGCCGCGGCCGACGGGTCCCCCGACGGCGCGGCGCACAGCACCCCCGACGCGCCCGCGCGGCACGAGGCCGCGGCCGTACTGCTCGGAGTGGCGGGCGACGTCGTCGTCTGCCACGGCTCGGCCGCCGGCGCGGAGATCGCCGACGGTATCGCCCTCGCCGCACGCCTACACCGCGACCGCATCACCCCCGCGGTCGCGGGACTCGCCGACGATCTGCTGACCGAACTCTCCTCGGCCGGCGGCCTCACCATCCGTGACGCACTGGGAGAGCGCTCGTGAAGAACCAGAACAGCCTCGAGGCCGCCTTCGGCGTCGACTTCGATCCGGACATGCTCAAGCGGGCGCTGACCCACCGCTCGTACGCGTACGAGAACGGGGGTCTGCCCACCAACGAGCGGCTGGAGTTCCTCGGCGACGCGGTGCTCGGGGTGGTCATCACGACCGCCCTGTTCCAGAACCACCCGAAGCTCGCCGAGGGCCAGCTCGCGAAGCTGCGCGCCAGCGTCGTGAACATGCGCGCCCTCGCGGACGTCGCGCGGCGGCTCGGACCCGGTGGCATCGGGCCGTTCCTGCTGCTCGGCCGCGGCGAGGAGGCGACGGGCGGCCGCGACAAGGCCAGCATCCTCGCGGATACGCTGGAGGCGCTGATCGGCGCCATCTACCTGCAGTACGGCCTGGACACCACCGCCCAGGTGATCCACAAGCTCTTCGACGGGCTGATGGCCGAGGCGGCGATGCGCGGGGCCGGTCTCGACTGGAAGACCAGCCTGCAGGAGCTGACCGCCGGGCGCGGGCTCGGGGTGCCCGAGTACCGCATCGACGAGGAGGGCCCCGACCACGCCAAGCGGTTCACCGCCTGGGTGATCGTCGCGGGGAAGCGCTACGGCGGGTCGCAGGGCGGCAGCAAGAAGGAGGCCGAGCAGCGCGCGGCCGAGGCGGCCTGGCGGGAGCTGTCCGGGGTCCAGCCGGAGTCCGCCGCCTACGCCATCGCCGAGGCAGCCGGTGACACGCACAAGGTCAGCAAGGGCAGCAAGATCAAGCACACGAACGCGGACATCACCGAGACCGACACCGCCGAGGAACCGCGCCCCGATGACGACGATGACGCCGGTCAATGAGATCACCCAGCGCGTCCGCACCACGCTCATCGCATTCCCGCTGGGCATCTATGCGCTGAGCCGCCTGGTGCAGCTGGCGCTGCTGTGGTGGATGTCGCCCGACGACAAGATCCGCGACCGCCTCCTCGCCTGGGACGGCGGGCACTTCGTCCGCGTCGCCGAGGAGGGTTACCCGACCGGGTACAGCTACGACGGCGAGGGCCACCTGACCGGCAACGGCCTGGCGTTCTTCCCCGGCTACCCGATGACGGTCCGCCTCGTGCACCTCATCACCCGCCTGGACTACGGCACCGCCGCGATCACGGTGTCCTGGATCGCGGGCGGGGTCGCGGCCGTACTGCTGTGCGCGCTCGGCACGCGGCTCTACGACGAGCGGACCGGCCTGGCCCTCACCGCGCTGTTCTGCGTGCAGCCGATGTCGATGGCGCTGTCGATGGGGTACTCCGAGGCGCTGTTCACCGCGTTCGTCGTGGGCATGCTGCTGTGCGCGCACCGGGGCGCCTGGCTCCTCGCCGGCGTCCTCGGGCTCGCGGCGGGGCTGACCCGGCCCACGGGCGCGGCCGCGGCGATCGCGCTCGCCGTGGCCGCGGTGATCGCCATCGTCAACAAGCGCCGCGCGGCCGCGGGGGACGGGGTCTGGAAACCGATTCTGGGCGCCGTCGTCGCGCTCGCGGGCGTGCCGGCCTACCTGCTGTGGGTCGGGCTGCGGGTGGGGGACCTGCGCGCGTGGTTCGACATCCAGACCGCGGGCTGGGGCACGACGTTCGACTACGGCGACTCGACGCTGACGTTCCTGCGCGACGCGTTCAAGGCCGGCGACGGCTGGATCCAGGTCAGCATCGCGTGGATGCTCATCGGCGTTGTGATCCTGGCCGTCGTCGCGCTGGTCCGGCGGGTCTGGCCGCCGCTGGCCGTGTATGGCCTGATCGTGCTCGTCCTGGTGCTCGGCCAGGCCGGGTACTACCACTCCAAGCCGCGCCTGCTCGTGCCCGCGCTGCTGATCCTGGTGCCGCCCGCGGTGGCGCTCGGACGCGCGCGGCCGCGCACCGCGGCGCTAGTGTTGGCCGCCTGCGGTGCGTTCGGGCTGTGGTACGGCTCGTACCTGATCACCGTCTGGCACTACGCGATCTAGAGGGGCCTCCATGCCTGAGCTGCCCGAGGTCGAGACCGTCCGCCGCGGCCTCGACAAGTGGGTGTCCGGCCGGCGCATCGCCACGGTCGAGGTGCTGCATCCGCGCGCGATCCGCCGCCACGTCCCCGGGCCCGAGCACTTCGCGGGCATCCTCGCGGGCCGGCGCGTGGGCTCGGTGATGCGCCGGGGCAAGTACCTCTGGCTGCCCCTCGACGACGAGGACGCCCTCGTCGGCCACCTCGGCATGTCCGGCCAGCTGCTCATGCAGCCCGTCGAGGCCGCGGCCGAGATCCACCTGCGGGTGCGGCTCACCTTCGACGACGACGGGCCCGAGCTGCGCTTCGTCGACCAGCGCACGTTCGGCGGCCTGAGCGTCTCGCTCGGGGGCGCCGTGCTGCCGGGCGAGCTCGCGCACATCGCGCTCGACCCGGTCGACCCGCTGTTCGCCGACGACGCGTTCGTGGAGCGACTGCGCAAGCGGCGCACCGAGGTCAAGCGGGCGCTGCTCGACCAGACGCTCATCTCGGGCGTGGGCAACATCTACGCGGACGAGGCGCTGTGGCGGGCCCGGCTGCACGGCGCGCGCGACACGTCGCAGCTGTCCCGGCCCGTCGTACGCCGCCTGCTCGCCCACGTCCGCGACGTGCTCAACGAGGCCATCGGGCAGGGCGGGACGAGCTTCGACGCGCTGTACGTGAACGTCAACGGCGAGAGCGGCTACTTCGAGCGCTCCCTGAACGCCTACGGCCGCGAGGGCCTGCCCTGCAACCGGTGCGGCAGCCCGATCCGGCGGGAGGCGTTCATGAACCGGTCCTCGTACTCCTGCCCGCGCTGCCAGCCGCGGCCCCGTCTCGCACCACGCTGAGCGCGCGGTAGGGGCGCGGGCGCCGGGGCGCCGGGGTGGGCCGGTCGCGCTCGGCGCCGAGCTCCGCCAGGCCGGGCACGAGGCCGCACCAGGCGGGCAGGTCCGCGTAGGGGTCGGGCGCGCCGAGGTCGGTGACGAGCCCGAAGCCGGCCCCGCGGCTCACCTGCATCCGCGCGGCCTCGTCGAGCTCCCACGGCGGCACGGCGTGCACCAGGTGCCCGTCGCCCGGGCGCGCGCCCTCGCCGGACCAGCGCCGGTACTCCCGCCAGCTGCCGTCGAACACGCACACCGGCAGGCCGAGGTCGCGGTACGCCTCGTCCGGCGGCTCACCCGGGTTCAGCACCACGTCGGGCAGGTCGGCACGGGCGGCGGACTGCGCGACGACCGCGACCGGGCCGATCGCGTACGGGCTGACCGGCGTGCGGTCGAGGAACACGCCGCGCACCGGGTACCCGCTCCAGCGGTACACGTCCGCGCGGATCTGCGCGACCGGGCGCGTGCCGTAGTCGACGTCCACGTAGCCGAGCAGCCGGACGCCCGCCGCGGCCAGGCGGCTCATGGCCGCGGTCCAGACCGGGTCCCGGCCGCTGCCGGGCCCGCTCGCGACGTCGACGACGACGGTGAACGCCGGACCGTGTCCCGCGACGATCTCCCATGCGTGTGGCCGGGCGAGCGGATGCGCCCGCAGTGGCAGGAGCGTCGGAACCCGGTCCACGACCGGACTAACGATGCTGGGCCCCCTCAAGCACGGCCGGTGTCCACGGTCCAGTAGGCCGTGCGGCCGCGCATGGCGGCCCCGACACCGATCGATGTGATGTCGCAGTCGAGCAGCATGTCCTTCGTGTCGTCGTCGTGCATCCAGCGCTTGACGACGTCGCCGGCGTCGCCGCCCTTGGCGGTCAGCTCGTCGGCGAACCCACCGCTGAAGCCGGCCGCGCTGATCCGGTCCTGCGGGCTGCTGCCGTCGCTGCCCTGGGTGCCGGTGAAGTCCCGGGCCGCCATGTCCGCCGCGTGCCCCCGCGCGGCGGTGCGCAGCTTGCCGTCGACCTGCAACGCGTCGCACTTGTGCTTGCGCCGCTCGCCGTTGATCTGCTGCACGACGCGGTCCTCGTAGCCGGCGTTGAAGTTCGCGGCCACGAGCGTGGTCTGGGCCGTGGTCGGCGTCGGGGTCTCGGTGGTCGGCGCGGGCGCGGGCGCGCTGTTCGTGTCGGCGGCGCTCGGGGGCGCGACGTCGGGCGGGGGACCGGCCGCGTGCGGGGCCGACGCGTCGCCGCCGCCGCTGAGCGACGGGATGATCACGGCGCCGAGGCCGAAGACGATGAGAACGGCGGTGACGATCGCGGCGATTCCGGTCGGACCGAGTCTCGCCGTGAGACCCGTCATCGCACTCTCCCGGCCCGTTGTCCCCAGAATTCCCGGACATGACGCTACTTTGCAGTGGCGCCGCGGGGCAACCGGTGGCACACTGCCACGATCGGCGCGGCGTGATGATCACGCACCCGGGTGAGTGAGAACACCCTGGCCAGCACGTTTGGCGTGCCTCTGCGCTTGACTAAGTCGCGCCCCGGAAGGAACATAGAGAGGTCGCCAGTCGCGCCCATTCATGCCCTTGTGCTTCGGTCGCGGGTGCTGGGCGCGCGTTTGCCGGAGTCGACCGGCTGCGCTTAACAAGGAGACGATATGGCTAAGGCCCTCTACGGCCACGTAGGCAGCGCGCCCGACCGGCGCCTCGTCGACGAGGTCACCCAACTGCGTGCCAAGCTTCGGGCGCTCGAGTTCGAGGTCGTTCGGCTCCGCGCCGAAAACGACCGGCTCGCCGCGGCGGCATCGGAAGCGGACCACCTGGTCCGTCTCGCCGAGCCGGCGATGGCCTGATTTTTTTCAGGTCACCGCAGCCTGCGCAGAACTGCACAGTAAACCCGCGCGCCGACATCCTCTGGGTCTCGGCGCGCAGTCATGTAACGATCCGATCGTCCGGTTGGTTGCGCACGTGGTTTGAGTGGCCCGAGTGGGCGGTGTGAGCACGACACGCGCATTATGGTGTGCGGTGCTGCAGGGGAGGGTAGTGTCCCGGCGGTAGCCTGCCCGGTAACACACCTCGACCACCGTGGAGATCCGTGCACCTCAAGACCCTGACGGCCAAGGGCTTCAAGTCCTTCGCGTCGACCACCACGCTGAAGCTCGAGCCGGGCATCACCTGTGTCGTCGGGCCGAACGGCTCCGGCAAGTCCAACGTGGTCGACGCCATCGCCTGGGTGCTCGGCGAGCAGGGCGCGAAGGCGCTGCGCGGCGGCAAGATGGAAGACGTCATCTTCGCCGGGACCGCGAGCCGTGCCCCCCTGGGACGCGCCGAGGTCACCCTCACGATCGACAACAACGACGGTGCGCTGCCGATCGACTACACCGAGGTGTCGATCACCCGCCGCATGTTCCGCTCGGGTGAGAGCGAGTACGAGATCAACGGCAACTCCTGCCGCCTGCTCGACATCCAGGAGCTGCTCTCCGACTCCGGCATCGGCCGCGAGATGCACGTGATCGTCGGCCAGAACCGCCTCGACGGCGTCCTGCACGCCCGGCCCGAGGACCGCCGCGCCTTCATCGAGGAGGCGGCCGGCGTCCTCAAGCACCGCAAGCGCAAAGAGAAGGCCATCCGCAAGCTCGAGGCGATGGCGGCCAACCTCAACCGCCTCGGTGACCTCACCACCGAGCTGCGCCGCCAGCTCAAGCCGCTCGGGCGCCAGGCCGAGGTCGCCCGGCGCGCCGCGGGCATCCAGGCCGACCTGCGCGACGCCCGGCTGCGGCTGCTCGCCGACGACCTGCACACGCTGCGCGAGACCCTCGACCGCGAGATCGCCGACGAGACGGCCCTGCGCGCGCGGCGCGAGGAGGTCGAGGCCGAGGTCGAGGCGATCAGCGAGCGCCTGAGCACCCTCGAGGCCGAGCACGCCGCCGACGCCCCGGCCCTGGCCGCGGCCCAGGACACGTGGTATCAGCTGTCGACGCTGCAGGAGCGGTACCGCTCCCTGCACCAGCTCGCCGCCGAGCGCCACCGCAACCTCGCCGCCGCCCCCGTCGACGAGCGCCCCGGGCGCGACCCCGACCAGCTCACCGCCGAGGCCGACAAGGTCCGCGAGCAGGAGGAGGAGCTGCGCGCCGCGCTGGAGGCGAGCCAGGAGCGCCTCGCCGAGGCCGTGGAGCGCCGCCAGGACCTCGAGCGCCGCCTCGCCTTCGCCGAGAAGGCCATCGTCGCGGCCCACAAGGCCATCGCCGACCGCCGCGAGGGCCTGGCCAAGCTCACCGGCCAGGTCGAGTCCGCCCGCTCCCGCGCGAACGCCGCCGGCGACGAGATCGAGCGGCTCGCCGTCCAGCTCGCCGAGGCCGAGGCGCGCTCGGAGGCGGCCCAGGGCCTCTACGACGAGGCGAGCGCGGGCGCGTCGGTCGCCGACAACGCGGGCGCCGACCTGGAGATGCGCCACCAGGAGGCGACCCGCGAGCTCGACTCGATCAACAACGAGGTGCGCCAGCACAACGACGCCGAGCGCGCCGCGGAGAAGGACGCCGCGCAGTGGAAGGCCCGCGAGGAGGCGCTCGCCATGGGCCTGCGCCGCAAGGACGGCGCCGGCACCCTGCTGGCCCGCTCCGACCGCGTGCCCGGCCTGCTCGGCAGCGTCGCCGCCCTGCTGTCGGTCGAGGCGGGCCACGAGGCGGCCCTCGCCGCCGCGCTGGGCGTCCTGGCCGATGCCGTCGCCGTCTCCGGCGTCGAGGGCGCGGTCGCCGCGGTCGAGATGCTCAAGCAGGACGACGCCGGCCGCGCCGCGCTGCTCATCGCCTCCGCGCCCATGCTCGACGCCCCGCCGGTCGAGCGGGTGCCGCTGCCCCCGGGCGCGGCGTGGGCGATGGACCTGGTGCGCGCCCCCGAGGAGCTGCGCCCGGCCCTGGAGCGCGCCCTCGGCGACGTGGTGTTCGCCCCCGACCTCGCGACCGCGCGCCGCATCGTGTCCTACGCGCCCGCGCTGCGCGCCGTCACGCCCGAGGGCGACGTCATCGGCGCCTACGCCGCGGCCGGCGGCTCCGGCAAGCAGCACAGCTTCATCGAGGTCCAGGCGGCCGTCGAGGAGGCCCGCCAGCAGAAGGTCGACGCCGAGCGCCGCGTCGCCGAGGCGCGGGAGCTGCTGGGCCTGGCCCGCGGCGCGGCCGCCGCGGCCAAGCAGGTCGTCGCCGAGACCGCCGCGGCCAAGAAGGAGGCCGACACCGTCCGCAACGCGGCCGCGCGCCGCCTCGCCGAGCTGGGCGCGGCCGCGAAGTCGGCCCGGGCCGAGGTCGAGCGCCACGCCGCGGCGAAGGCCAAGGCGGAGGCGGCCCGGGAGTCCGGCCGCGCCAGCCTCGCCGACCTCGAGGAGCGCCTGGCGCTGGCCGAGGAGACCCCGATCGACGACGACCCCTCCACGCAGGAGCGCGACGACCTCGCCGGCGAGGTGCCGGTCGCGCGGCAGCAGGAGATGGAGGTCCGCCTCGCGGTGCGCACCGCCGAGGAGCGCGTCGGCGCTCTCGCCGGCCGCGCGGACGCGCTGCTGCGCCAGGCCGCCGCCGAGCGGGCCGCCCGGGAGCGCGCCGCCGCCCGCAAGGCCACCCGCGCCCGGGGCGCCCGCATCGCCGAGGCCGTGGCCGACGGTGCCGCGTTCGCCCTGGAGCGGCTCGTCGACTCGATCGCCGAGGCGCAGGAGACCCGCGACACCCTCGCCGCCACGCGCGCCGAGCGCGAGTCCGCCCTCACCGACGTGCGCGGGCGCGCCAAGCACCTCAACGCCGAGCTCGACCGGCTCACCAACGCCGTGCACCGCGACGAGGTGGCCCGGGCCGAGCAGCGCATGCGCATCGAGCAGCTCGAGAGCCGCTCGGCCGAGGAGTTCGGCCTCGACGCCGACACCCTCGTCGCCGAGTACGGCCCCCACCTGCCCGTCCCGCCGACCGCGCCCGAGGTCGCCGCGGCCGAGGCCGACAAGCGGCCCGTGCCCGAGCCGGTCCCCTTCGACCGCGCCACCCAGGAGAAGCGCGCCGCCAAGGCCGAGCGCGAGCTGAACCTGCTCGGCAAGGTCAACCCGCTGGCGCTGGAGGAGTTCGCGGCGATGGAGGAGCGCTACAAGTTCCTCTCCGACCAGCTCGAGGACCTCAAGGCCACGCGCCGCGACCTGCTCACCGTGGTCAAGGACGTCGACGACCGCATCCTCGAGGTGTTCACCAGCGCCTACCACGACACCGCGCGCGAGTTCGAGCAGGTCTTCTCGGTGCTGTTCCCGGGCGGCGAGGGCCGCCTCGTGCTCACCGACCCGGAGGACATGCTCACGACCGGCATCGAGGTCGAGGCGCGGCCGCCCGGCAAGAAGATCAAGCGCCTCTCGCTGCTGTCCGGCGGCGAGCGCTCGCTGACCGCCGTCGCCCTGCTGTGCGCGATCTTCCGCGCCCGCCCCAGCCCGTTCTACATCATGGACGAGGTCGAGGCCGCCCTGGACGACGTCAACCTGGGCCGCCTCATCACCCTCTTCGAGCAGTTGCGCGAGCGCAGCCAGCTGATCATCATCACCCACCAGAAGCGCACGATGGAGGTCGCCGACGCCCTCTACGGCGTCACCATGCGATCCGGCGTCACGGAGGTCATCTCCCAGCGCCTGCGGACGGAAGAGGCAGCGTGATCCAACGGCCCACGGCCCTGCTCATCGACTTCGACGGGGTCCTGCGCACGTTCGACCCCTCGACAAACGCCAAGATCGAGCAACGGTACGGTCTGGAGCCCGGGACGGTCCTCGACACCGCCCTCGAGTGGGATCGCCTGCTGCCGGCCATCACGGGCCGCATGACGCGCGCCGAGTGGCTCGCGACCGTGGCCGCGGACCTCGCACCGCGGGTCGGCGGCCCGGAGCGCGCCACCGAGCTGATGGCGGAGTGGCAGGTCTACCCGGGCGACGTCGCGGCGGACGTCCTGGCCTTCGTCCGCGACGTGCGCGCCGCCGGCCTGCCCGTGTGCCTTGCGACCAACTCGACGATCGAGTTCCCCGACGTGCTCGCCTCGTTCGGCCTCACCGACGAGTTCGACGCGGTCGCGCTCTCGGCCGAGCTCGGGGTGCACAAGCCCGCCAAGGAGTACTTCCAGGCCGCCTGTGCCCTCATCGGCACCCCGCCGCCGCGCTGCCTGCTGGTCGACGACACCGACCGCATGATCCGCGGCGCACGGGCGGCGGGCCTCTCGGCGTACCGCTACACGCCCGGCGACGATCTCACCTATCCGCGCCGGGCGCTGGGCCTGTAGCCCGTCAGAGGCCGGCCTCGACGGCCTGGACGACCTCGGCCGACTTCGGCTCCGTGCGCGGGCCGAAGCGGCCGGCGACGGTGCCGTCGGACGCGACCAGGAACTTCTCGAAGTTCCACCGGATGTCGCCGGTGTGCCCCTCGGCGTCCGGCACCGGGGTCAGCAGGTCGTAGAGCGGGTGCCGCCCCTCGCCGTTGACCTCGATCTTCTCGGTCATGGGGAACGTCACACCGTAGGTGGTGCTGCAGAACTCGGCGATCTCCTCGGAGGTGCCCGGCTCCTGCCCGGCGAACTGGTTGCAGGGCACGCCCAGCACCGAGAAGCCGCGGCCCTCGTACTCCTTGTGCAGCGCCTCGAGGTCGGCGTACTGGGGCGTCAGCCCGCACCGGGACGCGACGTTGACCACGAGGACCGGCCGCCCGCGGAACTGGCCGAGATCGAGGGGCTTGCCCTGCAGATCGGCGATTTCGACGTCATAAAAGCTCATGCGTGTGATCGTATGCCGCACCGCGCGGGGCCTAGGGTGAAGCGTGACCGGTCACCAACTCGCGGTCGGCGCCGTGCTGCGCCGTGGCAAGGACGTCCTGCTGATCAGCGACCCGCCGGACTGGGCGCTCCCGGGCGGCGCCGTGGAGGCGGGGGAGCCGCTGCTGGCCCGGGTCGGTCAGGAGGCGGGCTACGCATCCGTGCTCGCTGAGCGGCTGCTATGGGTCGCGCGCTACCCCGCGGGCGGGGTGGAGTACGAGATGCTGGGCTTCGAGGTGACCGGCGTCGGGCCGCACGACGGCTCGGGCGCGTGGGTGCCCCTGCCCGAGGCCGTGGACCGCCTGAGCCGCATGTGGTTCGCCCCGATCCGGGAGCCGGCTGTGGCGTATCTCACCGGCCGGGCCCGGGTGGCGACGCTGTGGACGTGGACCGACCTCAACGAGCCGGCGGTGACGCACCCGCACGTCAGCTCAGCTTGAGCGACGCCACCTCGCCCAGGGTCTTGTCCGGCCGGGTGCCCTCGATCGACACGTGCGCCGACCGGCCCTCGATCAGCAGCAGGCCGACGGCGTTGCCGAAGTACGGGCCCGCGGTCTTCTTCCACCGCACGACCGGCTTGCGCAGTCCCACCGTGCGCGCCAGGGAGCGCATCATCCGGGCCGCCGGCGGGTTCCAGCCGAACTTCATCGCCGGCCGGACGAGCTTCGGCATGTCGTTGTGCACCGGCGAGCAGGTGAGCTGGTGGACCGCGCTCTCGACCTCCGGCCCGAGGTCGGCCCGCGCGGCGTAGGAGTGGTGAACGTCACCCGACAGGACGCTGATCGTGGCGGGCGCGGGTGACACGCCGCCGTGCCCGGCGCCGATCTGGGTCAGCAGGGCGCTCAGCGCGTCGAAGGAGCGCCCGAACGCGGCCCAGTGCTCCAGGTCCACGGCCTGGCGCAGCTTCTCGCCGAACCGGCCCACCCAGCCCCGCGGGGACTCGGCCAGGCGCTCGGTCGCGGCCTCCAGGTGGTGGATGGCCGGCGGCAGCAGCCACGGCAGCGAGGAGCCGATGAGCAGGTGGTCGTAGTCGCCCGGGAGCTGCTTGGCGAGCCAGGCCCACTCGCTGTCCGGCAGCATCGCGCGCCGGCCCTGCTCGAGCTCCCGCGCGGCCCGGTTGTCGACCACGACGAGGCGCGTGCGGTCGATGTCGAGGGCATAGCTCCATCGGTACGCCACCGCGCGGTCGCGATCCGCCCGCGCGCCGAAGTCGTCGAGGATCTCGGTCGCGTCCCCGGCCGAGCTCACGGCCGCGTAGACGGAGCACTCGGCCAGAGCGCTCGGGGCCAGGTTGCCCATGTGCTGATACACCCAGTACGACGCCAGCCCCGCCTGGATGCGCTGCGGCCACCAGCTCAGGTCCGACATCTGCTCGCGCCACCGCTGCGACGTGTTCCAGTCGTCGATGATCTCGTGGTCGTCGAAGATCATCACGCTCGGGACGGTCGACAGCAGCCAGCGGATCTCGGGGTCGCCCCACGAGTCGAGGTACAGCTTCGTGTACTCGTGGAAGTCCACCACCTGCGTCGTGGGCGCGTCCGCGCGGCGCTCCTTGCGGCGCCGCTTGAGCCAGCGCTGGATCTTCTCGGGGGTCTCGTCGGCGTAAACTTGGTCACCGAGCAGGACCATGAGATCGGGCCACTCGGTGGGTGCGTCCGAGCGGATGGACTCGATCAGTCGTCCCGCGTAGGCGTCGAGAGCGTCCGGGGGGTAGCGGGTCACGCTGAGCGGACTCGCCTCGCGGCACGAACCGAACACCAGCCGCACGGGCGCCCCCGCGCGGCGGGTGCGGATCACCGGGGGTGGGCACGGGTCGTCCGGCAGCGGCCACACCTCGGCGCCGTCGATCTTGACGCGGTACGGCGTGACCGCGCCCTCCGGCAGCCCGGCGACCACGACCAGGGCGTAGTGGTGCCCGTGCACGCTGAACGTCCGGGCCGCCCCGCCCGCGGGTCCGGCGTCGATCTCGACGGTCGCCGCACGCGCCGTCTCCACCCAGACCGTCGCCCGGTCGCCCTCGACGCGTCGCAGCACGGGGCCGAGTACGAGCGGACCGCGGTCGTTGTCGAGCTCGGTTTCGGACATGCTGTTGCGACCTCCGGGGCGTTGCGGGGTGATCCGGACTGCATCCCGAATGATCCTGCCCGGCCCGTCTCGGCGCCACCGCAGGCCACCGCGGGCCGCGTCTGGGAGGATTCGTGCCATGGAGTCGTACATCGTCTTCGGCCTGGTGCTGCTCGTCGTCATTGTCGGGGCCACACTGGCGCTGATCGCGCCCCGTTTCCGCAAGCCCCCGACGCTGCCGCCGTCGGCCCCGCCCAAGGAGCCTTCCGCCCCGGTGGTGGTCAAGGAGCCTCCGGTCGCCGAGGCTCCTCCGGTCATCGAGGCTCCTCCGGTCATCGAGGCCCCGCCGGCCGAAGAGGCTCCTCCGGTCGTCGAAGCCCCGCCGGTCGTCGAGATCGAGCGGCCCGAGCCCACCGCCGGCCGCCTCGTTCGCCTCCGCGCGCGCCTGAGCCGCTCGCAGAACGTCCTCGGCAAGGGCCTGCTCGCCCTGCTGTCGCGCGACAAGCTCGACGACGACACCTGGGACGAGATCGAGGAGACGCTGATCGGCGCCGACGTCGGCGTCCAGGCGACCACGGACATCGTCGCCAAGCTGCGCGAGCGGGCCCGCGTCCACGGCACCGCCACCGCGGCCGACCTGCGCACGATGCTCACCGACGAGCTCGTCGCGGCCCTGCAGCCGGACCTGGACCGCTCCCTGGCCGCCACCCCGCGCGACGGCCGCCCCGCGGTGCTGCTCGTCGTGGGCGTCAACGGCGCCGGCAAGACCACCACCTGCGGCAAGATCGCCCGGGTGCTCGTCGCCGACGGCCACAGCGTGGTCCTCGGCGCCGCCGACACCTTCCGCGCGGCCGCGGCCGAGCAGCTGGCCACCTGGGCCGGGCGGGTCGGCGCCGACGTCGTGCGGGGCCCCGAAGGGGCGGATCCCGCCTCGGTCGCGTTCGACGCGGTCAAACGGGGTATTGACGCGGGTGTGGACACGGTGCTCATCGACACGGCCGGCCGGCTGCAGAACAAGGTCGGCCTGATGGACGAGCTCGGCAAGGTCAAGCGGGTCGTGGAGAAGCACGGGCCCGTGGACGAGACGCTGCTCATCCTCGACGCCACGACCGGGCAGAACGGCCTGGAGCAGGCGCGGGTGTTCACCGAGGTGGTCGATGTGACCGGCGTCGTGCTGACCAAGCTCGACGGGACCGCGAAGGGTGGCATCGTCATCGCGGTTCAGCGCAAACTGGGTATTCCGGTGAAGCTGGTCGGCCTGGGCGAGGGCCCCGACGACCTGGCTCCGTTCGATGCCCGACAGTTCGTGGACGCCCTCGTTGGCGCGGACGCGTAACCTCGGACGGTACCTTGGGACGGTAAGGCCCGGCCGCGCACTTCAGGCGGCCGGTGCAAGGCAGGACAGCTCGGTTCCCCGGTCAGGTCAGCGAAGGACGAAGACGTGACGCAGCAGGAGATCCCGCTCCACGGCGGGAACACCTCCGTCGTGGTGCGCTCGGGCGACACCGTGCGCCGCAACGCGGGGCCGTGGACGCCCGCGGTGCACGCGCTGCTGCGCCACCTGGAATACGTCGGCTTCACCGGCGCCCCGCGCGCCTTCGGCATCGACGAGCGCGGGCGCGAGGTGCTGCAGTACCTCGAGGGGGAGTGCGGCGAATACCCGCTGGCCCCGCACTGGGTGACCGACGAGGCGATGGTCACCGTCGCGACCATGCTGCGGATGTTCCACGACGCCCAGGCGGGCTTCCGGCCGCCCCCGACCGCCGTCTGGCGCTCGTTCGGCCCCCCGCCGCCGGACACCGAGGTCATCTGCCACCACGACGCGGCCCCGCACAACGTCATCTGGCGCCCGGACGGGACCCTGTCGCTGATCGACTTCGACCTCGCCTCGCCCGGCGCGCGGATCTACGACGTCGCGTATGCCGCCTGGACCTGGGTGCCGCTGTTCTCCGACCGCGACTCCTACACCCTGGGCTGGAAGCGCCCGAACCGCCCGCGCCGGCTGCGCATGTTCGCCGACGCCTACGGCCTGACCCCGCGCGACCGGCACCGCCTCGTGCGCGTCATCCGGAAACGCATCGTCGATCACATCGAGGGCATTCGACGGATGGCGGCCGCGGGCGACCCGGCTTTCGTGCGCATCGTGCACAAGGGGCATCTCCGGCGTCCCGTGCGTGACCTGCGGCTCATCGACTATGAGCGGCACACGCTGGAGTACGCGCTTCGATAGGACGTTTTCAGAGTGTGAGCCCTTCTTCACACGCTGGAAACATGACGTGACGCGGTAGAAACCGCGCAGCGCCGGTGCGCGAAACCTGAGCCCGCGAAGCTCTCGCGCAACCGGCTGAAGGGCAATGCTGCCTCGAAGGTCGGGAGGGAGGATCTCGACTACTAGGAGGCCAGCGTGCCTGAAGCGACCATCGATACCGGCCATACCGCATGGCTGCTCGTGTCGACCGCTCTCGTGCTGCTCATGACGCCGGGTCTGGCACTGTTCTACGGTGGCCTGAACCGCTCCAAGGGCGTCCTCAACATGATGATGATGAGCTTCTCGACGATCGGGCTCGTCAGCGTCCTCTGGCTGTTCTACGGCTTCAGCGCCTCGTTCGGCTCCGACACGGCCGGTGGGCTGTTCGGTGACCTCGGGCAGTACTTCGGCAGCAAGACCTATATCGACCAGATGTGGGGCGCGACCGCCGACAACGCGAGCGGGATCGGCATCCCGACGTACGTCTTCATGGTCTTCCAGATGACGTTCGCCGTGATCACCGTCGCGCTCATCAGCGGCGCGATCTCCGACCGCGCCAAGTTCGGCGGCTGGCTGCTGTTCGCGTTCGGCTGGGCCACCCTGGTCTACTTCCCCGTCGCCCACAACGTGTGGGGCGGCGGCTGGATCGCCCAGCACCTGCACCCGCTCGACTTCGCCGGTGGTACCGCCGTGCACATCAACGCCGGCGCGGCCGCGCTCGGTGTCGCCCTGGTCCTCGGCAAGCGCGTCGGCTGGCCGCGGGAGAGCATGAAGCCGCACAACGTGCCCTTCGTCGCCCTCGGCGCCGGTCTGCTGTGGTTCGGCTGGTTCGGCTTCAACGCCGGCTCCGAGCTGACCGTCGACGGCGTCACCGGCCTCGCCTTCGTCAACACCCAGGTCGCCACCGCCGCCGCCGTCCTCGGCTGGGTCATCGTCGAGTGGATTCGCGACCGCAAGCCCACCCTCGTCGGCGCCTCGTCCGGCGCGGTCGCGGGCCTCGTCGCGATCACCCCCGCCTGTGGCTTCATCGACTCGTGGGCGGCCGTGCTCCTCGGCCTCGTCGCGGGCCTCGTCTGCGCCCTGGCGGTCAGCCTCAAGTACCGCTTCGGCTTCGACGACTCGCTCGACGTGGTCGGCGTGCACTTCGTCGGCGGGTGGATCGGCTCCCTGTGGCTGGGCTTCTTCGCCAACGACAAGCTCAACTCGGCCATCAGCGGCGGCCTCGGGGCCAAGAACGGCCTGTTCATGGGCGGCGGCGTGGGCCAGCTCGGCGCCCAGGCGGGCGCGAGCGCTATCGTCACGATCTACTCGTTCGTCATCGCCTTCGCGCTCGCCTTCATCATCCAGAAGACGGTCGGCTTCCGGGTCAACACCGAGGCCGAGGTCGAGGGCATCGACATCGCGGAGCACGCGGAGAGCGCCTACGACCTGACTCCGGGCACCGGCAGCGGTGGCGGTACGGGTGCGTTCGCGATGGCGGGCGTTGGCACGAGCAAGGCCCCCGCGCCGGCGGCGGAAGCCCCGGCGTCGGAAAAGGTTGCCGGATAGCGTCGAGGGATGTCGGAGGGAATGGGCATGAAGCTGGTGACCGCGGTCATCAAGCCGTATCAGCTCGACGCGGTGAAGGAGGCGCTCCACGCGCTCGGCGTGGCGGGCCTCACCGTGAGCGAGGTTCAGGGCTACGGCCGTCAGAAGGGCCACACCGAGGTCTACCGCGGTGCGGAGTACACGGTGGAGTTCGTCCCCAAGATCCGGGTCGAGATCGTCACCGACGAGCTCGACTTCGAGAAGGTCGTGGACGCCATCGTGACCGCCGCCCGCACCGGCAAGATCGGTGACGGCAAGGTATGGGTCACCTCGGTCGACGAGGTGGTCCGGGTCCGCACCGGCGAGCGCGGGCTCGACGCGCTCTAAGCCGCTGCTGATCTCTATCCTCATCACATGACACAACCGTCGGCGCCCGCACCGGTCCTTTCCGCCGGGGCGGGCGCCGACGCGCGAGCCGAGCGCTCGGACGCGATCGACGAGTGGCTCGTCGAGATCTTTCAAAAAGCCGGCGGTTGTACCTCCAATGCCTCGCTCGTCGCCGTAGGCGGCCTGGGCCGTCGCGAATGCGCCCCGCGCAGCGACCTCGACCTGGTGCTGCTGCACCCGGGCGGCCCCGGCGACGAGGCGGCGGCCGACGAGCTCGGCAGCCTCATCTGGTACCAGATCTGGGACGCCAAGTTCGCCCTCGACCACTCCACCCGCCGCCCCGGCCAGGCCCTCGACCTGGCCCGCCAGGACCTCAAGGTGGCGCTCGGCCTGCTCGACGCCCGCCTGATCGCCGGCGACCCGCAGATGCTCGCCACGCTGCACGCCGACGCCGTCGCCCAGTGGCGCCGAGAGGCCCGTCACCTGCTGCCGTCCCTGCGCACCCTCACCCAGGACCGCTGGAAGGCCCACGGCGAGCTGGCGTTCCTCCTGGAGGGCGACGTCAAGGAGTCGCGCGGAGGCCTGCGCGACTTCGGCGTGCTGCGCGGCATCGGCTTCGCCGGGGTCGCCGACGGCCCGCGCCCCGCCGTCCGCGGCGCCCATCGGACCCTCCTCGACGTGCGCGACGCCCTCCACACGGTGCGCGGACGCCGCGTCGACCGCCTCCTCGCCCAGGACCGCGACGAGGTCGCCGAGATGCTGGGCTACGGCGACCGCGACGACGTCCTGCGCCGCATCGCCGAGTCCGCGCGCACCATCGCCTACGCCAGCGACGACGCCTGGCGCGCCGTGGAGCGCTGGGCCGCCCCGAGCACCCGCGGCCACACCGAGCGCCGCCCCCTCGCCCGCGACGTGGTCGAGCAGCGCGGCGAGGTGGTGCTCGCCCGCGCCGCCGTCACCCCGCGCCCGGACCCGGCCCTGCCCCTGCGCGTCGCCGCGGCCGCCGCCCGCGCGGACCTGCCGATCGCCCACGCCACCCTGGAGTGGCTCGGCGGCTTCGCCGGCCCCATGCCGAACCCGTGGCCCGCCCCCGCGCGCGACGCCCTGCTCACCCTGCTGGGCAGCGGCCCCGCGATGATCTCGGTCTGGGAGGCCTGCGACCGGTACGGCCTCGTCGTCAACTGGCTCCCCGAGTGGGCGCGGGTGCGCAGCCTGCCCCAGCACAACCCGGTCCACCTCTTCACCGTCGACCGCCACCTGGTCGAGACCGCCCGCGAGGCCGCCCGCCTCACCCGCGACGTCGACCGCCCCGACCTGCTGGTCCTCGCCGCCCTCCTGCACGACATCGGCAAGGGCCTGCCCGGCGACCACAGCATCGTCGGGGCCCCGATCGCCGCCGCCGCGGCCGAGCGCCTGGGCCTCAGCCCCGCCGACGTGGCGCAGATCGAGAAGGTGGTGCGCCTCCACCTGCTCATCCCCGACACCGCCACGCGCCGCGACCTGTCCGACCCGCAGACCATCGCCACCGTCGCCGGCGCCGTGGGCGAGGCCTCCACCCTCTCCCTGCTGCACGCCCTCGCCCGCGCGGACGCGGCCGCGACCGGCCCGGCCGCCTGGTCGGACTGGAAGGGCCGGCTCATCGCCGAGCTCGTGCGCCACGTCGAGCGCGCCCTGGACACCGGCGTCGTGGCCCCGCCGCCCTCGCCCGCCGCCCAGCTCGCGGTCCCGGCCCGGCTCCCGGCGGTCCTGCTCGACACCGACTCCGTCTCCGTGACCGCCCCCGACCGCCGCGGCCTGCTGGCGGCCGTCGCCGGCTGCCTCTCGCTGCACCGCCTCGACGTGGTGACCGCCGACACCGTGACGGTCGACGGCCTCGCCCGCATGGTCTGCGCCGTCCAGCCCCGCTACGGCGAGATCGACCGCGACGCCGTCGTGTCCGACTTGCGCCGCGCCGTGACCGGCGACCTGCCGGTAGCCGAGCGCCTGGCCGCCCGCGAACGCTCGGCCCGCCGGAGCACCGCGTCCGCGCCCCCGCGCGTGGTGTGGCAGCCCCCGACGGCGGCCACGGACGCGACGGTGCTGGAACTGCGCGCCACGGACACGCCGGGGCTGCTGTTCCGGGTGGCGAGCGCGCTGGAGGATGTCGGCGCCGACGTACGCTCGGCGCGCATCTCCACCCTCGGCGGCGAGGTGGTGGACGCCTTCTACCTGGAGGGCGAGTGGGACGCGCCCGCGCGCCTGCGCGTGGAGTCAGCCGTCCTCGCGGCCGCCACGCCTTCCTAGCCTTCGCATCTCCTGCCCCGGGCCTCCTGCTCCCGGACTCTGCCTTCCGCGCCTCCTGCCCTTGCACCCTGCCGCCCCGCGCCTTCTGCCCTCGGACCCTGCCGCCCCGCGCCTCCTGCTCCCGGACCCTGGCTCCGCGCCTCCTGCTCCCGCGCTTCGGCTGACGCCCTCTTTCGCTTTGTGGCCCTCCGTCCCTTTACGCTCCGCCACCGCGCTGCGCCGCGGGCCGCGACGCACTGTCCGCGGTCGCGTACCCTTCAAGGGACTCCTACACCGAGGACGGATCCGTCGTGTTTGACACCTTGAGTGACCGCCTATCCGGCATCTTCTCGAAGCTGCGGAGCAAGGGGCGGCTCACCGACGCCGACGTCGACGCGACCGCGCGGGAGATCCGCCTGGCGCTGCTCGAGGCCGACGTCGCGCTGCCCGTGGTCAAGGCGTTCATCGCCCGGCTCAAGGAGCGCGCGCGGGGCGTCGAGGTGTCGCAGGCGCTCAACCCGGCCCAGCAGGTCATCAAGATCGTTCACGAGGAGCTCGTGGCGACGCTCGGTGGCGAGGCCCGCCGGCTGCAGTTCGCCAAGAACCCGCCGACCGTGATCATGCTCGCCGGTCTGCAGGGTTCCGGAAAGACCACGCTCGCCGGCAAGCTCGCCCGCTGGCTCAAGGGCCAGGGCCACCAGCCGCTGCTGGTCGCCGCCGACCTCCAGCGCCCCAACGCCGTCAACCAGCTCCAGGTCCTCGGCGGCCGCGCGGGCGTCGAGGTCTACGCGCCCGAGCCCGGCAACGGCACCGGCAACCCCGTCCAGGTCGCCCGCGACTCCATCGAGCACGCGAAGCGCCAGATGCGCGACATCGTCATCGTCGACACCGCCGGCCGCCTCGGCATCGACGCCGAGATGATGCAGCAGGCCGCCGACATCCGCGACGCCGTCGACCCCGACGAGGTCCTGTTCGTCATCGACGCCATGGTCGGCCAGGACGCGGTCACCACCGCCGAGGCGTTCCGCGACGGCGTCGGCATCACCGGCGTCGTGCTCTCCAAGCTCGACGGCGACGCCCGCGGTGGTGCCGCGCTCTCCGTGCGCCACGTCACCGGCCAGCCGATCATGTTCGCGTCCACCGGCGAGAAGCTCGAGGACTTCGACGTCTTCCACCCCGACCGGATGGCCTCGCGCATCCTCGGCATGGGCGACGTGCTCACCCTTATCGAGCAGGCCGAGCAGGCCTTCGCCGACGACGAGAAGGAGCGGATGGCCGCCAAGCTCATGGGCGGCCAGGACTTCACCCTCGAGGACTTCCTCGAGCAGCTCCAGGCGGTCCGCCGCATGGGCCCCATCGCCAACGTGCTCGCCATGATGCCGGGCATGAACCAGATGAAGGACCAGCTGGCCGAGATCGACGACAAGCACTTCGACCGGGTCACCGCGATCATCCGCTCGATGACCCCGAAGGAGCGCACCAACCCGAAGATCCTCAACGCCTCCCGCCGCGTGCGCATCGCCAACGGCTCCGGCGTCTCGGTCACCGACGTCAACCAGCTGCTCACCCGCTTCGCCGACGCGCAGAAGATGATGAAGCAGATGGGCGGCATGATGGGCTTGCCCGGCGGCCGCCGGAAGGCGACCAAGAGCCCGAAGAACAAGCGCAAGGGCACCAAGGGCGGCAACTCCGGCATGCGCCAGCCCCGCCTCGGCGCCGGCGGCATGCCGCAGCTCCCGCCGGGCTTCGACCCGGCCGCCATGGACCCCAACGCCGCGGGCATGCCCCCGGGCTTCCGCCTCCCGAAGATCGACTTCTCGAAGCTGCAGAAGCGTGACAAGGACTCCTGACCCGCTGCCCGCATCCGGCTCCAGCCCCCGCCCCACCGACAGCCCCGACGCGCCACCCGCGCGCGGCGGCGACTCCTCGGGCGTGCCCGCCCGCGATGCGGGCGCCGGGTCGGCGACCAGCGGAGACAGCGCGTCGGCGTTCGCTTCCCGCGACGCGTCCGAGCGAGGCGTCGGCAGCGCGTCTGCGACTGGCGCCGGCAGCGCGTCCGTGCCCGCCGCTGGCAGTGCGTCCACGCTCGCTTCCCGCGACGCGTCCGAGCATGGCGTCGGCAGCGCGTCCGCGACCGACACTGCTAGCGCGTCCGTGCGCGCCGCCGGCAGCGCGTCCGCGACTGGCAATGCCAACGCGCCCGTGCCCGCCGCCCGCAGCGCATCCGCGCGTGCATCCCGCGACGCGTCCGCGCGCGGGAACGACGGCGGTCCGGCGCTCCACGTGCGGGGGACGCTGCTGCCCTCCGGCGAGCGGCGCGATCTCTGGCTGGTCGGCGACCGCGTGACCTTCACACCGGTCGCGGGTGCGCTCACGATCGCGGACGAGGGCTACATCCTGCCCGGGCTCGTGGACGCCCACTGCCACCTGGGCATCCAGCCCGGCGGCCGACCGTCCGAGGGAATCGACCAGGCGCGGTCGCTCGCGGTCGTGGATCGCGACGCGGGCGTCCTCGCGATTCGTGACGCCGGGTCTCCGATCCCGTACGCCTCCCTCGACGACGACCCCGACGTCCCCCGCCTCGTGCGCGCCGGGCGGCACGTCGCGCCCCCGAAGCGGTACCTGCGGGACATCGGCGTCGAGGTCGGCGAGGCGGACCTGCCCGGCGAGATCACCCGCCAGGCCGGCCTCGGCAGCGGCTGGGTCAAGCTCGTGGGCGACTGGATCGACCGCGGCGTCGGCGACCTCGCGCCCGCGTGGGACGTCGCCGCGATGGCCGGCGCGATCGAGGCCGCGCACGCCGCCGGCGCACGGGTCGCGGTCCACACCTTCGCCGAGGAGTCGGTCGCCGCGCTGGTCCGCGCGGGCGTGGACTCCGTCGAGCACGGTACCGGCCTGAACGAGTCCGACATCGACGAGATGGCCCGCCGCAACACGGCCCTCGTGCCCACGATGATCAACATCGCGACGTTCGGGGGCATCGCGGCCCAGGCCGAGGACAAGTTCCCGACGTACGCCCAGCACATGCTCGCCCTCCGCGACCGCTTCCCGTCGATCGTGCGCGCCGCCCACGAGGCCGGCGTCCCGATCTACGTCGGCAGCGATGCGGGCGGCGGCATCGACCACGGCCTGGCCGCCGAGGAGATGATCCTGCTGCACCGCGAGGCGGGCCTGCCGGCCGAGGCCGTGCTGCGCGCGGGCTCGTGGGGCGCCCGCGAGTGGCTGGGCTTCCCGGGCCTGGTCGAGGGCGGCCTGGCCGACCTCGTCGTGTACGCCGAGGACCCCCGCACCGACCTGACCACCCTGCTCCGGCCCCGCCGCATCGTGCTGCGCGGCCGAGTGGTCCGCTGAGCCCTCCGCGCGCCTGGCCGGGCGACGCGCCCCCGCGCCCGAGCGGTCTGCTGGGCATTCGAGCACCGGCGGCCGACGTGCTGGGACCAACTGACCCGCCATGCCCCGGCCTCGCCGCTTCGTGCTGTGCGGTCGAGTGGTCCGCTGAGCCCTCCGCGCGCCGACCGGGCGATGCGCCCGCGCGTCCGCGTTCCGCCGGTCGTCCCTCATTGAGGTGATCCTCAGCCAGGTCTGCGAGACGATCTGGGTGCCGCGGACCCGGTGTGGCGACCGGCCCCGTCGGGCTGCAGGAGCGCGTCCGAGCGGCGGAGCGCCACCTGCCGGCCGCCGCCCGGTGTGACCTGCTGGGCGGCCGTCCGGAGCGGGCTCGGGAGCGCGAAGCCGATACACTGACCGCGTGCCGTTGCGTCCCGGAAGACCGGTCCTGCACCGGCATTTCACCCATGACACGCTGGTCTGGGCGCCGCTGACGCGCGTGGTCTCCGACGACGAGCAGGGCACCAGCCTCTGGCTCGCGACCGGCAGCCCCGTCATCCGGCAGGTCAACGAGGACGGCGACGGGCCGCGCGGGATGCCGTTCGAGCGGTGGATCGCCGAGCCGAAGAAGATCATCCATGACGTGTACCGCGGGCCGAGCACGCTGAAGTTCCACCCGCGCGGGGCCGCGTACTCGGTGTGGTGGCTGTTCGACCCCGAGCTGCGCTTCCGCGCGTGGTACGTGAACCTCGAGGAGCCGGGGGTCACCTGGGACGACGGCCAGGTCGCGGGGGTCGACCTCACCGACCAGGACCTCGACATGTGGATCTGGCCCGACCGGCGCTGGGGCTGGAAGGACGAGGACGAGTTCGAGGAGCGGCTGGCGCACCCGGACGCGTACTGGGTGAGTGACCCCGAGGCCGTCTGGGCCCAAGGCCACGCGATCGTCCCGATGATCGAGGCGGGGGAGTGGCCCTTCGACGGCACGTGGACCGACTTCCGGCCGCCGGACGAGTGGACGATCCCGGAGCCCGTTGTCGAGGGCTGGGACCGGCCCCGGCAGCGGTGACTGACGGCTGGGACCGGCCCCGCCAGCGGTGACCGGGGCTGGGACCGGCCCGGGCAGCGCGCGTGACCGCTCCCGAGCGCGAGTGAAATGCAGGTGTCACCGGAACCCCGCGGGGCGGGGCCTACCCAGGGAGCGCGGTTGAGCGTCGTCTTCACGCCCGGCCAGGTGATCATGCACCGCAATGTGCGGCGGGGACGGATCGGATGGGTGCGGCCCGCTCGCGTCGTGTCCGACGACGAGCGCGGGTTGCTGCTGTGGATCGCGCGGCACACGCCCGTGGTGAACGAGGTGTCCGGCGACGGGTACGGGATGCGGACGATGCCCTTCGCCGACTACGTCACGCGCGGGACCTCGCTCAAGCAGGGCACCTGGAACGGGCCGGGAGTGCTGAAGCTGCACCGGCCCGGTGATCCCGCGCACTCGGTGTGGTGGTTTCGCAACGATGTGGACGAGTTCACCGGGTGGTACGTCAACCTGGAGCGCCCGGCGATCCGCTGGTGCGATCCGGGTGCCGCGTCCGGCGTCGACGTGACCGACGAGGACCTCGACATCCTCGTGGCGCCGGACCGTACGTGGGAGTGGAAGGACGAGGAGGAGTTCCTCGAGCGGCTCGCGCTGCCGGAGCACTACTGGGTCGCGGACGAGGCGGCGGTGCGCGAGGAAGGCCTGCGGGTCGTCAAGGAGATCGAGGCCGGGGGCTTTCCGTTCGACGGCACCTGGACCGACTTCATGCCGCCGCCCGGGTGGGAGCTACCCGGCCTCGAAGCCGGCTGGGATCGGCCCCCGCTGCGCTGACGCCCGGCCGGGCGCGTCCGAGCAACCGGGCCTCCGAGCGAATCGCCCATCCGAGTGACCCGGGCGTCCGAGCGACCCGCGCGCCCGAGCCACTGGGCGTCGGAGCGAGCGAGGCGGCCAAGCGACCCTCCCACCCGAGCGATCCGCGCGCCCGGGCTACTGGGCGTCCGAGCGAGCGGGGCGTCTGAGCGACCCGGGTGAGCCGGCGGCCGGCACGCAGCCCCGAGCGGTAGCCGAGCGCGTCCGCGCGTGAGATCAGCCGTGAAACGTTCATGGCCGAGGGTGTCGGGCGGCCGAATTCGGGTGAGGGGCGGCGGGCTGCATCGGTGGTACCGGCGAAAAGGTCCGAAAATGGAAAAAGTGGCCGCGCCGCGGGAGAGGATGGGCTCACGCGGGGTCGTTTTTGCGCACGGTAGCGGGTCTGGCACAATGGTCTGCTGGTATCCGGTGTGCGTCCGAGCCCTCTAACCCGGCGTCGCGCCAGTCCAACAGAGCAGCCGACGGCGCCATCCCCACGGTGTCCGGGCGGTCGCTCGGCTTCCAACAGATCCAGGAGCGAGCAACCAAGTGGCCGTCAAGATCCGGCTCCTGCGGATGGGCAAGATCCGCAACCCGCAGTACCGCATCGTCGTCGCCGACTCGCGCACCAAGCGTGATGGTCGGGCGATCGAGTTCGTCGGGCTGTACCACCCGAAGGAGGAGCCCTCGCGTATCGAGGTCAACTCCGACCGCGTCCAGCACTGGCTCTCCGTCGGCGCGCAGCCGAGCGAGGCCGTGCAGGCCATCCTGTCCAAGACCGGCGACTGGCAGAAGTTCAAGGGTCTGCCGGCCCCGACCGAGCCGCTGAAGGTCCGTGCCGCGGCTCCCGACCGCAAGGCCGCCTACGAGGCCGAGGCGCAGGCCGCCGCCGGTCTCGCCGACGCGCCGAAGGCGAAGAAGGCCGCCGAACCGAAGAAGAAGGCCGAGGCCGAGGCTCCGGCCGCGCAGGCGGAGGAGCAGTCCGGTGCCGGCGCCGGCGCGGAGGCCTGACGTGCTGCGCCCGGCGCTCGAGCACCTGGTCAAGGGCATCGTCGACAACCCCGACGATGTCCGGGTGCGGATGGTCGACTCCCGCCGCGGTCAGCGGCTGGAGGTCCGGGTCAACCCGGAGGACCTCGGCACCGTGATCGGGCGCGGCGGCCGCACGGCCAAGGCGCTGCGGCAGGTCATCACGTCGATCGGCGGCCGCGGCGTGCGCGTCGAGATCGTCGACGCGTACTGACGCATGCTGCTCGTCGTCGGTCAGGTCTTCCGCGCGCACGGCGTCCGCGGCGAAGTCGTCGTGGACGTGCGCACGGACGCGCCAGCTGAGCGTTTCGCCGTCGGGTCGGTCCTCGAGACCGACTCGACGGCGGTGCGGCATCTGCAGACCGTCCCTGCGGGCGCGTGGCGGCCGCCGCCGACGCTCACCGTCGAAACGGTCCGCCCGCACCAGGGCCGCCTCCTGGTGGTCTTCGAGGGCATCTACGACCGCAACCTCGCCGAGGACATGCGCGGCGTCCTGCTGTGCGTGGACAGCGCCACGATCCCGCCGAGCGACGACCCGGACGAGTTCAACGACCACGAGCTGGTCGGGCTCGACGTCGTCGACGCCGCGGGGGAGCACGTGGGCGAGCTGCTGCGCATCGACCACGCGCCCGCGCATGACCTGCTCGTCGTGCGGCTCGCCGACGGGCGCAACGGCCTGGTGCCGTTCGTGCGCGAGATCGTTCCCGAGGTCGACGTGCCCGGGCGGCGCATCGTGATCACCCCGCCGGAAGGCCTCTTCGACCTATGAGGGTCGACGTCGTCACGATCTTTCCGGAGTACCTCGCGCCGCTCGACCTGTCCCTGATCGGCAAGGCGCGCGCGAACGGGACGCTCCGGCTGGCGGTACACGATCTGCGGAAATGGACGCATGACGTCCATCGCACCGTGGACGACACGCCGTACGGCGGCGGCCCCGGCATGGTGATGCGGCCCGAGCCGTGGGGCCAGGCTCTCGACGCGCTGGCCGGCCCCGAGACCCATCTGATCGTGCCGAGCCCGGCCGGCGCTCCGTTCACCCAGGCGACCGCGCGCGCCCTGGCGGGCGAGGAGCACCTGATGTTCGCGTGCGGCCGCTACGAGGGCATCGACCAGCGCGTCTTCGACCACGCCGCCGCGCGGATGCGCGTGAGCGAGGTCTCCCTCGGCGACTATGTGCTCTTCGGGGGCGAGGTCGCGGTCCTCGTGGTGCTCGAGGCGGTCACCCGGCTGCTTCCGGGCGTGCTGGGCAACGCCGACTCGCTGCTGGAGGAGTCGCACGCCGACGGGGTCCTCGAGGCGCCGATGTACACCAAGCCGCCCAGCTGGCGCGGCCTGGACGTGCCCGACATCCTCCGCTCGGGCGACCACGGCCGCATCGCGCGGTGGCGCCGTGAGCAGGCCCTGCAGCGCACCGCCGAGCGCCGCCCGGACCTCATCGCCGCCCTCGAACGGCGGGCCGCCGACGGTGATCAAGGGGCCTGATTTCAGGTTCGGCGCGTCGATGTGGCAAAGTGGTGAGGTTGCCGCGGCCTGACGTGTCCGGCACCATGATCACAAACCCTCGCGCGCCGCGGAGATCGGGCGTGCCTTGAGTGACGAGGAACAGCCGCGATGAACACGCTGGACGCGCTGGACGCACAGTCGCAGCGGACCGATATCCCGAGCTTCCGCGCCGGTGACACCGTCAAGGTGCACGCCCGGGTCGTCGAGGGCAACCGGTCCCGGGTCCAGGTCTTCCAGGGCGTCGTGATCCGTCGCCAGGGCGCCGGCCTGCGGGAGACCTTCTCGGTCCGGAAGGTGAGCTTCGGCGTTGGCGTCGAGCGCACCTACCCGGTGAACAGCCCGGCCGTCGACCGGATCGAGGTCGTGACCCGCGGCGACGTGCGCCGCGCGAAGCTCTACTACCTGCGTGACCTGCGGGGCAAGAAGGCCAAGATCAAGGAGAAGCGCGAGACCAAGGTCAGCAGCTGACCTCGCGCTTCGCTGGATCGCCGACGGGGAGGGGCGCGGTGCGCACCCTCCCTGCGTCGCGTCCGGGATCGGATCTTTCGGTCATCTGGAGCCGGTCTCCCCAAAGTGGTCTTGTGCATCTAGGCTGACGCCGATGGCAAGTGACCCCTACGGCCGCGATGGTTACGACGATCGCGCCGACGACCAACGCCCGCGCGATCGCCCCCTGGATCAGGCGGGCGGACAGCGCGGGCAGCAGCAACCCTTCGGCGGCGTCAACTACCCGGGCCACGACTACTGGTCGACCTCGGGACGCTCGGACGCCGAAGAGGGGCAGCGCGCCTACGACGGCGGCTGGCCGCGCGACGATCGCGACGCCTACGGGCGTGGCGAGGCGCCGCCCGGCCGCGACGTCGTGCCCGGTCGTCGTGACGTGGAGCCCGGGCGCGACCCCGCTCCGGGCCGGGGTGGCCACCAGCGCGACGACGACTGGAACTCGGGCGGCGGCGGCCGGGGCGACTGGGGTCGCGAACCGGAGCGCGGCTGGAGCCGTGGCGACGATCGCGGCGGCCGGGGCGATCAGGGCGACTGGAACCGCGGGCGCTCCTGGGACGACGATCCGTACGGCTCTCGGCGCGGCCAATGGGACCGCGACGAGCCGCCGATGGTGCGCGACCGCGCGTTCGAGCGCGACCGCGGCTACGACGAGCCCGGGTACGACGATCCGCGGGAACGTCGCGAGCGGGAGCGCGCGGAGCGGTACGAACGCAGCTATGACCGTGGCGAGCGCTCGACGGGCTCGGGTGCCCGGCCCCGCCGGGGTGTCCCGCTCGAGGACGACTCGGTGTCCACCTGGCGCAGCAAGGTCCGCCGCAAGCGCAAGAACATGCCGCTGTGGCAGGAGCTGCCGCTGCTGCTGATCGTCGCGTTCTGCCTGGCCGTGCTCATCCGCACGTTCCTGGTGCAGGCGTTCTTCATCCCGTCGGGCTCGATGGAGGAGACCCTCCTCGTCGGCGACCGGGTGCTGGTCAACAAGGTGCTGTACGACGTGCGGGAGCCCGAGCGCGGCGAGGTCGTCGTGTTCACCGGCCCGGACACGTGGGTGCCCGAGAACCATGTCGACAATGACGCCGGCTTCTTCGCCGAGCTCGGCAAGACCGTCGGCGACCTCGTCGGGTTCGGCCAGCCCGGCGAGAAGGACTTCATCAAACGGGTGATCGGGCTCCCGGGCGACACCGTCGCCTGCTGCGACGTCGACGGGCGCGTCACGGTCAACGGTTATCCGCTCGACGAGTCGGCGTACCTCTACGACAACTCCCCGCTGGACGCCGCCCCGAACCCGAAGCAGTGCACGGCGCGCCGGTTCGGGCCGATCAAGGTCCAGGCCGGGCAGATGTTCGTGATGGGCGACCACCGCGGCGTCTCCCAGGACTCGCGCTGCCAGGGCCAGGTGCCGATCGACAACGTCATCGGCCGCGCGTTCGTGATCCTCTGGCCGAGCAGTCGCTGGGGCTGGCTACCCGTGCCCGACACATTCAAGAACGTCCCGAAACCAGCGGCTTTGGCACCACCTGGGCCGCACGTCACGCGTGCGCACAACAGTCCGTTGGTCCCGGATATGGTACTTGTACCGATCGCTGTCTCGTTCTCGCTTTCGACCCGTTCGGCGCGTCAGGAGCGGTTGAGGCGTCGCCGATGGTGACGAGCACGTACCCTTCAGGGCGTGATTGACGAGCAGACCAAGAAACCCAGTAGCTTCTGGCGCGAACTGCCGGTGTTGCTGGGCGTGGCGATCATCGTCGCCGTCGTCGTACGCGCCTTCGTCCTGCAGACGTTCTTCATCCCGTCCGAGTCGATGGAGAACACGCTGCTCATCAAGGATCGCGTGCTCGTCAACAAGCTGGTGTACGACTTCCGCTCCCCGCATCGCGGCGAGGTCATCGTCTTCACGGCGCCGGATTCGTGGCGCAACGACCCGTCCGAAGAGGACTTCATCAAGCGCGTGATCGCCGTCGGGGGCGACCACGTCGTGTGCTGCGACGACAAGCAGCGCATCACGATCAACGGCACGCCGCTGGACGAGTCCTACATCTACGCCAACGCCGACGGGCTGCAGGACCTCCCGAGCGAGGAGCAGTTCGACGTCACGGTGCCCAAGGACCGCCTCTGGGTGATGGGCGACCACCGGTCCCGCTCGGGCGACTCGCGGTACAACTTCATCCGCACCAAGGATCCCAACCAGGCCACGATCCCCGAGGACGCCGTGATCGGCCGCGCCTTCGTGGTCTTCTGGCCCTTCAACCGGGCCAAGTGGCTCAGCGTCCCCGACACCTTCGACAAGGTGCCGGATCCGACCTCCAAGTGATTGCGTCGTAGTCTCGTCGGTATGACGGAGGCCGCGGCAGACATCGACCGCCGGGCGGCGCGGGTGCTGCTGCTCGACCCGTCCGGGCGCGTCCTGCTCATGCGCGGATGCGACCCGGCGCGGCCCGAGCACCGCTACTGGTTCACCGTGGGCGGCGGCCTGGAGGCGGGGGAGTCGCTCGCCGACGCGGCCGTGCGCGAGGTCTACGAGGAGACCGGGCTGCGCATCACCGGGTCCGACCTGCTCGGGCCCGTCCGCACCGATCGGGTCGAGTTCCCCTTCGATGGCCGTTGGTACTCGCAGGAGCAGACGTTCTTCGTCGTGCGCTCGGAGGCGTTCACCGCGGACCTCTCCCACCTCGCCGACTACGAGGCGACCACCGTCGACAGCACCAGGTGGTGGTCGGCGGACGAGCTCGCCGCGACGTCGGAGCGCTTCTACCCCGCCGACCTCCCCGGCCTCCTGCGGGAGGTGGCCTGAGATGCTCGCGCCTCCGCGCACCGTCGTGCATCGCGCCGCGGGCCTGTGGGCCCTCGAGCGGGCCCTGCAGCGGCGCGGGTTCAACCGGGTCGCCGGCGCCGACGAGGCGGGCCGTGGGGCCTGCGCGGGGCCCCTCGTCGTGGGCGCCGTCATCCTGCCGCAGGGCCGCCGCGGCGAGATCGAGGAACTCAACGACTCCAAGCTGCTGACGGCGGCCGCGCGGGAGCGCGTCTACGAACAGGTGATCCGGCGCGCGGAGGCGTGGACCGCGATCGTGATTCCACCCGGCGACATCGACCGCCGCGGGCTGCACGTGTGCAACCTGGCCGGCATGCGGCGCGCCCTCGCGAGCCTGTCGGTGCGGCCGGAGTACGCGCTCACCGACGGCTTCAAGGTCGACGGCCTGGGCATCCCCGGCCTCGCGGTCTGGAAGGGTGACCAGGTCGCCGCGTGCGTCGCGGCCGCGAGCGTCGTGGCGAAGGTCACGCGGGACCGGATCATGGAGCAACTGCACGAGACGTACCCGCAATACGGCTTCGACGAGCACAAAGGCTACGCGACTCCGGTGCACGGCGCGGCGCTGCTGGCCCACGGGCCATGCCCCGAGCACCGTTTCTCCTACGCGAACGTGGCGGCGGTGGGGCGGCCGGGCTCACGGCGCGGTAACGTCGGCGTGGCGCCCGGCGAGGCCGCACGGGTTCCGGCGCAAGTGGGCGACAATGTGGCTATGGAAGGCGGACCGCGATGAGCGCCGAAGATCTCGAGAAGTACGAAACCGAGATGGAGCTCCAGCTCTACCGGGAGTACCGCGACATCGTCCGCCAGTTCTCCTACGTGGTGGAGACCGAGCGCCGGTTCTACCTGGCCAACCAGGTCGACCTGCACGTGCGCAACTCGGACGGCGAGGTCTACTTCGAGGTCGAGATGCACGACGCCTGGGTCTGGGACATGTACCGGCCGGCTCGCTTCGTGAAGAACGTCCGCGTGATGACCTTCAAGGACGTCAACGTCGAGGAGCTCGAGAAGCCCGACATCTCGCTGCCCGACAACGGCTTCGGCGGCTGATGCGTCTGCGGCGGGTGCGTTAGCACACCGCGACCCGGCCTGTCAGTCCCTGTGCAGGCCGGGTCCAGTTATCCACAGGCAGCAAGATCGCGTTTGCCCCGGCGGCCGGAATCCGCGACGCTCGCGGCCATGTTGAAGAACCTCTCCCGCATCGGGCTCCTCGTCCTCGCCGCCACCGCCGTCGCCGCCGCCTCGACGGCCATCGCCGCCGCTGCCTCGGTCCTGTCCACGCCCAGACGTGCCGCGGCCTCCTCCTTCGCGGCCGGCGTTGCCGAGGCGCCGGCCGAGACTCCGGCGGACGGCGTGTTCCAGGCGCCGCTCGACGGCCCGGTGACCGTGACGAGAGGCTTCGAGCCGCCCTCGGACCGCTATGCCGCGGGCCACCGGGGCGTGGACCTCGCGGGCGCCCCCGGCCAGACCGTGCGCAGCGCCGGGGAGGGCACGGTCGTCTTCGCCGGAATGGTGGGCGGCCGGCCGGTGGTGAGCGTGGAGCATCCGGGCGGCGTGCGTACCACGTACGAGCCGGTCTCCGCGACCGTGGTCCGGGGCCAGGTGGTCTCGCGCGGAACGCCCCTCGGCACGCTGAGACCGGGCCACCCCAACTGCCCGGTGGCGGCGTGCCTGCATTGGGGCCTGAGAACCGACGGCAGCGTGTACCTCGACCCGATGACACTGCTCCGCCCCGCGCGCGTGCGCCTCCTACCGCTGCGCTGACCCGGGCTCCTTCGCCTCGTTCGAGCGCCTCATGCGAGAAGCTTCGGCAGCCCCGCCGCCAGCCGCTGATAGTCCTCGGCCCGGTTGTAGATCTGGCCGGACAACCGCAGATACCCCCGCCCGCGCCACGCCGCCAGCCCGACCTCGGCCGAGAGCTCGTCCGAGATCCGCCGGCGCAGCGCGGCCGCCGCCTCCGGGTCGCTCGCCACGCCCGGGCGCAGCGGGATCAACGTCATCGGGAGCCCGGTCGCCGCCGGCACCTCGGCCCCGAGCGCCTCCGCGACCACGTGCTGCCCGTAGTCCGCCAGCGCCGCGTTGTGCCGCCGCACCGCCTCGATCCCCAGCGAGCGCAGCACGAACAGTCCCGTGGTCGCGGCCAGCCAGGGCGTGTAGTCGTGCGACCCGAGCCACTCCAGGTTCGCGGGGAAGCCGGCCTCGGTGGACCACGACAGGACCAGCGGCCGGATGCGTGCCCTCCGCGCGGGCGCGACGGCGAGCAGCGCGGTGCCGCGCGGCGCGTACGCCCACTTGTGCAGGTTCCCGGCCCAGAAGTCGGCCCCGAGGTCGCTCACCCGCGGGTCGATGATGCCCGGCACGTGCGCGGCGTCGACGTGCACCGCCACCTGCTCACCCCAGCGCTCCCGCACCGCCTCGACGATGCGCCGCACCGGGAACACGCGCGCGGTCGCGGCGGTGATGTGGTCGACGATCACCAGCCGGGTCCGGGGCGTGGTCGCCTCCAGCACCGCCGCCGTGACCGCCGTGTCGCCGGCCTCCAGCGGCACCCGCGCGACTCGATGCACCGCGCCGGTGCGCCGGCACGTCGCGGCGATCGCCAGGTCAACGGCACCATAGCCGTGATCGGTCGTCACGATTTCGTCCTCGGTACCGAGATCAAGGCTCCCGAGCACGATCGACGTTGCGGTGGAGGCGTTCTCGACCAGCGCCGTGCCCTCGGGGTCGGCCCCGACGAACGCGGCGAGATGGCGCCGCACGTGGGCGATGCGCTCCTCGAGCCCGACGGCGAAGAACCGGTGCGGGTTGGCTTCCATCTCCTCGCGTACCCGCTGCTGAGCCCGTTGCACCGCGACCGGCACCATCCCGAAGGCGCCGTGGTTCAGGTGCGCGACGGCTGCGTCGTGCGAGAACAGCAGCCGAGCACCGGGAATCGGCTCGGGAGCGGACACATCCACGATCTTAGGGCTCCCACCCCGGCTCCCGCGCCCACTTGCCGCGGACCGATCCTGCTCACCCACCTCGCGTCCTACGCGCTCGCCTACCTCGCGTCTTTCGCGCTCGGCTACCCCCCGTCCCCGCGCTTGCGTCCCCGCGCTTGCGTCCCCGCGCTTGCGTCCCCGCGCTTGCGTCCCCGCGCTTGCGTCCCCGCGCTTGCGTCCCCGCGCTTGCGTCCCCGCGCT
>NZ_JBEPEH010000036.1:0-67785 GCF_040300725.1 Dactylosporangium sp. NPDC000244 | reverse complement strand
TGCGTCCCCGCGCTTGCGTCCCCGCGCTTGCGTCCCCGCGCTTGCGTCCCCGCGCTTGCGTCCCCGCGCTTGCGTCCCCGCGCTTGCGTCCCCGCGCGCTCGCGTGCGTTGCGTCTTACGCGCGGGGGTGTGCCTGCTCGTACGCGGCGCGCAGCCGCTCGATCGACACGTGGGTGTAGATCTGGGTGCTCGACAGCGACGCGTGCCCGAGCAGCTCCTGGACCGAGCGCAGGTCGGCCCCGCCCTCCAGCAGGTGCGTGGCCGCGGAATGCCGCAGGTCGTGCGGCGAGGTGTGGGGCAGCCCGGCCGCCCGCGCGTACGCGTCCACGATCCGCCGCGCCGCGCCCGCCTGCAGCCGGCCACCGCGCGCGCCGAGCAGCAGCGCCGGGCCGCTCCCGGTGCCCTCGATGGCCGGGCGGCCGTGCCGGAGCCAGGCGGTCAGCGCGTCGTCGGCGGGCAGCCCGTAGGGCACCGAGCGCTCCTTGTCACCCTTGCCCACCACCCGCACGACACGGCGCATCCGGTCGACGTCGCCGAGGTCGAGGCCGCACAGCTCACTGACCCGGATCCCGGTGCCGTAGAGCAGCTCCAGCACCAGCCGGTCCCGCAACCCCAACGCGTCCGCGCGGCCCGACGGCGACGTCACCAGCGTCTCCGCCTGGTCCGCGCGCAGCACGGTCGGCAGGTCCCGGTGCGCCTTCGGGCTGGCCAGGCGCTGGCCCGGGTCCGTCTCGAGGAGTCCCTCGCGCTTGGCCCAGGCGGTGAACGTCCGCGCGGCCGCGGCGTGCCGGGCGAGACTCGTGCGGGCGTCCCCGGCCGCGCGCCTCCGCGCGAGCCACCCGCGCAGCACCGCGAGGCTCAGCCCCGCGGGCGCGTCCGCGCCTCCGGCCGCCGCGTGGTCGAGCAGGGACACGACATCGCCGACGTACGCCCGCACGGTGTGCACCGACCGGTTCCGCTCGGCCGCGAGGTACCGCGCGAAGTCGTCGACCGCGTCCCGCATGCCCGCGGGCAGCCGCTCGTGCAACTCGGCGGTTCCGGGCGCGGACGCGGCGGCCTGCCCACGTCCGCCGCTGCGGCCCCCGGCGCCACGTGACGCGGAACTGCGGCCCGCGGTGCCGCCACGTGACGCGGTGGAACTGCGGCCCGCGCGGCCGCGCGCGTTCGCGCGTTGTTGATCGGCGGCGGGTGCTGTGCCGGCCTTCGCCGTCGCGCTTGCCCGCGCGGTCGCCGTGATGTCGCGCAGACGCTCGGACGCGTGTGCGCCAGCGCCTGTATCAGCGCCACCGGCTGTGTCAGCGCCTGAGCCAGTGCCAGCGGCTGTTTCAGTGTCGGCGCCCGTGCCTGCGCCAGTGTTGGCGCCTGCGCCTGCGCCTGCGCCTGCGTCAGCGCCCGCGTCTACGCCGGAGCCGTCCGGCGATGCTTCGCGCGGAGTCAACGGCGCTGCTGCTCTTCGAGGAACCGCTCGATCAGCCCGCGCACCACGGCCGCCATCGTGAAGCCGTGCTCGGTGCACCACACGCGCAGCTCGGCGTGCCGCTCGGCCGGCAGCCGGAACGTGACCAGCTGGCTCTCCTCACCGGGCGGCAGCGACCCACCCAGCACGCCGTGCGAGGCCGACTCCTGGCCGAGGTCGGGCGGGCCGATGAGGTTCCGGCCGCGAAGCGCCGCGGTGGCGAAGAGCGAGCTGCGGTCCATGGGCACGGCGCGTCCGAGTAGCCAGGTGGTGATCTCCTGGCGGGTCGCGGTCGGGAGCGTCTCGAGCAGCTCCACGAGTTTCTCGACCGGAGCAGTCATACCGACACGATAGCGCCCGATATCCCGCTATCACTATGCGTCGGCTCAATCGAGCGGACGCGTACGCCCTGGATTTCTTCGATCAGTTCCGGCAGCATCCGGTCGATCACCGGGCCGGGGACACTGACCACGAACTCGTCCGTCGCCACGGAGCCGTCGCGGCCGAGCACGCGCATCTGGCGGATGTCGACGCCGAGGCGGCCGAGCAGCGTGGTCACCTGGCCGAGCGAGCCGGGTCGGTCGGGGAGTTCGACGATTACGCGACGTAGCGACATGGGGCAAGCCTGACGACGCTGCGTTTCCCGGCCGTTACAACGCCACGTCGCCCGGCTTTCCGGGAATTCGTTGACAACGTCAAGGAATCTGATGACGATGTCAAGCATGACTATCGAGTCGGTCGCCGCGTTCCGGCGGTTCAATCGCTTCTACACGAACCTGATCGGCGTGCTGCGGGCCGGACTGCTCGACTCGCCGTATTCGCTCGCCGAGGCCCGGGTGCTCTACGAGCTCGCCGCCGCGCCCGCGCGCGTGCTGGACGTCGCGGATCTGCGGCAGGGGCTCGACATGGACGCCGGCTACCTGAGCCGCATCCTGGGCCGGTTCGAGGGCGACGGCCTGGTCGTGCGGGAGCGCTCGGACGCGGACGCGCGCAAGCAGCGCATCCGGCTCACCGACGCCGGGCGGACGGCCCAGGCCGAGCTCGACCAGCGCTCGGACGCGCAGGCGGCGGCCCTGCTGGGCGCGGTGACGGAGATGGACCGGCGGCGCCTCACCGGTGCCATGGACGCCATCGAGACGATCCTTGGCGGCCGCACGGCATCCGCGCCCACGGTCGTGCTGCGCCCGCCGGGACCGGGTGACCTCGGCTGGGTCGTCCAGCGCCACGGGGCGCTCTACCCCGCGGAGTACGGCTGGAACGACGAGTTCGAGGCGATGGTCGCGCGCATCGTCGCGGACTACGCCGAGTCGCACGACCCGCGCTGGGATCGCGGCTGGATCGCCGAGGTCGACGGCGAGCCCGTCGGCTCGATCTTCTGCGTCCGCGCGGGCGAGGGGACCGCGAAACTCCGGCTGCTGCTCGTCGAGCCCAAGGCCCGCGGACTCGGCGTCGGCGGCCGCCTCGTCGACGAGTGCGTCCGCTTCGCCCGCAGCGCCGGCTACCGCGACATGGTCCTGTTCACGCACGACATCCTCGGCGCCGCCCGGCGCCTGTACCAGCGAGCCGGGTTCGAGCTCGACCACGAGGAGCGCAAGCCGGCCTACGGCCAGGACCTCGTACACCAGCACTGGCGGAAAATTTTCTGACAACGGCCCGGTTGCGGCCCCAAGCCGCCCGGCCTGCGCCGCGACCCGGCCGCATACCAACATCACCGAACCCCTCGAACTTATCCACAAGCACCTCGTTGTCCACAGGTTTGGGCTTCGGCGCGACGCAGTGATCACCCCGATCCGCGAAAGTCGCCCGCATGAACCACAACCAGCTCGTCGGCGGCTTCGGTGAACGCGTCGCCTGCCGATACCTCGTCTCACAGGGCCTCGTCCTGCTCGACCGCAACTGGCGCAGCTCGGCGGGTGAGCTCGACGTGGTCGCCCGCGACGGCGCCGACGTGGTGTTCGTCGAGGTCAAGACCCGCAGCAGCACCCGATACGGCCACCCCGCCGAGGCACTCGTGCCGGCCAAGGTCCGCCGCCTGCGCACGCTCGCCCAGATGTGGCTGGCCACGAACGACGTGCGCTGGGAACGCGTCCGGTTCGACGTGATCGGCGTGCTCGTCGGCCGGGGCGTGGCCATCCAGCACCTGCGCGGGGCGTTCTGATGGGGTACGCCCGTGTCCACTCCGTTGCCCTGCACGGCGTGGCCGGCGAGGTCATCGTCGTCGAGGCCGACGTGGCCCCCGGCCTGCCCAGTCTCGTCGTCTCCGGCCTGCCGGACGCGGCGCTGAGCGAGGCCCGCGACCGCGTCCGGGCGGCCGTGCAGAACTCCGGCGCGTACTGGCCACAGGCGCGCATCACCGTCAACCTTCTCCCGGCGCACATGCGCAAGCACGGCTCCGGCTTCGACACCGCCGTGGCGATCGCGGTGCTCGCGGCCGGAGCCGCGCTGCCCATCGGACGGCTCAAGGGCGCCGTGATCCTCGGCGAGCTGGGGCTGGACGGCACTGTCCGCCCGGTTCGCGGGGTGCTGCCCGCCGTTCTGGCCGCGAGCCGGGCCGGGAAGGAGCTGGCTCTGGTGCCGCTGGCAAACGTCACCGAGGCCCGCCTCGTCCCCGACATCGAGGTCCGCGCCACCGACAGCCTCGGCCGGATCATCGGCTTCCTGCACGGCTCCGAGAACCTGCTGGACCCGGTCTCCGAGCCGGCCATGGAAACGTCCATCACGCTTGACCTCGCCGACGTGCTTGGTCAGGAGCGAGGACGCCGCGTGATCGAACTCGCCGCGGCCGGTCGCCATCACATCGCCATGTTCGGTCCGCCAGGTACCGGCAAGACGATGCTGGCCGCTCGGCTACCCGGTGTCCTGCCGCCCCTCGACGACGAGGAGTCGATCGAGGTGACGGCCCTGCACTCGATCGCCGGGACACTTGCGCCGAGCGGCACGCTGGTTCGCCGGGCGCCGCTGCAGGCCCCGCATCACACCGCCTCCGTCGCCGCGCTGGTCGGTGGCGGACCCGGCCTCGCCAAGCCCGGCGCGATCAGCCTCGCCCATCACGGCGTGCTGTTCCTGGATGAGTGTGCCGAGTTCGCCTCCGGGGTCCTCGACTCCCTACGACAACCCCTGGAACAGGGACAGGTCAGGCTTCGCCGCGCCTACGGCGAAACCGTCTATCCGGCTCGGACACAGCTCGTGATGGCCGCCAATCCGTGTCCCTGCGCTCGACCGGGCGGCCGCCAGACGTGCCAGTGCCCGTCGATCGTCCGCAGGCGGTACCAGGCCCGGCTCTCCGGGCCGCTGATGGATCGCGTGGACCTGCAGGTCGATCTCGATCCGGTCCGTTCCGCGGCACTGCTGGGCACCGAACATGTGGAGCCGTCCGCGATCATCGCGAAGCGGGTCCTGGAGGCCCGCGGCACAGCGGCGGCGCGCTGGGGACGCAGCGCGAAGACGAACGGCGACGTCCCGGCCTCGATGCTGCGCGACGGCCGGTTCCGGCTCTCGAAGTCGGTGCTGCATCCGCTGACGGTCGAGATGGACCGTGGCCGGCTCTCGGCTCGAGGCTTCGAGCGGTCGGTGCGGGTGGCGTGGACGATCGCGGATCTCGATGGGCGGGAGCGGCCCGAGGCGGCGGACGTGCGGGAAGCGCTCGAGCTGCGTTCGAGGAGCGTGCGATGAGGCCGGGGGAGGAGCGGGTGGCGCGCATGGCACTCGGAATGCTCGTCGAGCCCGGCTGCCGCGAGCTCGGTGTGCTCGTGCGCGCGGTCGGCGCGCAGGAGGCGTTGGCTCGGACGGTCGGCGGATACGGCATCTCGCGGGCGCTGGCGGGGGCGGTGCAGGCGAGGATGCGCGGCTCCGGCTTGGAGGGCTCGCCGGACGTGGGCGCGCAGCTCGCCGAGCGGATGGAGGAGCTGGCGGAGCGGCTCGGGGCGCGGATCGTCACAGCGGCCGACGAGGAGTGGCCGTTAGCGCTCGATGATTTGGTCAAGGCCAGCCGCGAGGGCAACATGCTGCGCCGGGACACCGATCCGCCCATGTGTGTCTGGCTGCGCGGGCCGCTGCGGTTCGCCGAGACGCTGGAGCGGTCCGTGTCGGTGGTGGGCGCGAGGGCGATCACCGGGTACGGCGCGTATGTCGCATCGGAGTTCGCGTACGGGCTCGCGGAGTGCGGGTGGACGGTTGTGTCCGGCGGGGCGCTCGGCGTCGACGTGACCGCGCACCGGGGTGCACTGGCCGGGGCGGGCGCGACGGTCGCGGTGCTGGCGTGCGGGATCGACAAGGCGTACCCGGCGGCGAACGCGGCGGTGCTCGAGCAGATCGGCGACGAGGGGCTGCTGGTCACCGAGTGGCCGCCCGGGACCCACCCGCACAAGACGCGGTTCCTGACCCGCAACCGGGTGATCGCCGCGGCGACGAGGGGCACGGTGATGATCGAGGCCGGGTCACGCAGCGGGGCGCGCAGCACACTCGGGTACGCCCGGCTGCTCCAACGCACCGCGATGGTCGTGCCCGGGCCGATCAACTCGCCGATGTCGGTCGGCTGCCACGTCGAGCTGCGGCAGCCGGGCACGGTGCTGGTGACCCGGGTCGAGGAGATCATCGAGGAGATCGGCAGCGTCGGGGAACTGGCCACGCCGATCCAAGGGGCAGGGCGGCCCGAGGACGTCCTCGATCCGCTGCAGGCTCGCATCCTCGACGCGGTCCGGCCGCGGAGGGCCACGACGGCGGAGCAGATCGCCGCCACGGCCGGGGTCAGCGGGCGCGATGCCCGGCGGAATCTGCCGCTGCTGGAGGAGCTCGGGTTCGTGGTGTCGGGGCCGGACGGCTATCGGCTCAGCAGCGAGCCACGCGGTCCGGTCGAGGGCGAGGCCCCGCCGGCCGGGCGCCGGGTGGGCGGCCGGGGAAGCGCGGAGCCCCGACCGGCCGGCGGAGAGGAGGGGTGGTGAGCGGGTCAGAGTCGTTGCAGCCGCGCGACCGCCTCGTCGAGGACCTCGTCGCGCTTGCAGAACGCGAACCGGACGAGCCGCCGGCCGGCCTCGGCGTCGTCGTAGAAGACCTGCGTCGGCACCGCGACGACGCCGCAGCGCTCCGGCAGCGCCAGGCAGAACTCGACACCGTCGGTGCCGCCCAGCGGGGTGATGTCGGCGGTGACGAAGTACGTGCCCTCGGGCTGCAACACCGCGAACCCGGCCTCCGTCAGACCCTTGCACAGGCGGTCGCGCTTGCCCTGCAGCTCGTCGCGGAACTCCTGGTAGTAGGAGGCCGGCGACTCCAGGGCCACCGCGATCGCGGGCTGCAGCGGGCCGGCATTGACGTACGTCAGGAACTGCTTCACCCGCGTCACGGCCGACACGAGCGGGCGGGTGCCGCACACCCAGCCGATCTTCCAGCCGGTGCACGAAAACGTCTTGCCGGCCGAGGAGATCTGCAGCGTGCGCTCCCGCATGCCGGGCAGCCCGGCGAGCGGCACGTGCGGGGCGGCCGCGTCGCTGAAGATCAGGTGTTCGTAGACCTCGTCGGTGACGGCCAGGACGTCGTACTCGACGCACAGCTCGGCGATCTGGGTGAGCTCGGCCTCGGTGAAGACCTTGCCGGTCGGGTTGTGCGGAGAGTTGAGCAGCACCAGGCGGGTCCGCGGGCCGAACGCGGCGCGCAGCTCGGCCGGGTCGAAGGAGTAACGGCCCTCGGCGGCCCGCAGCGTGACCGGGCGGCGGACGGCTCCGGCGAGCGCGATGGATGCGGCGTAGGAGTCGTAGTACGGCTCGAAGCAGACGACCTCGTCGCCGGGCTCGCACAGGGCGAGGATGCTCGCCGCGATCGCCTCGGTCGCGCCGGCGGTCACCAGGATCTCGCCGTCGGGGTCGTACTCGAGGCCCCAGAAGGACCGCTGGTGGGCCGAGATCGCGGCGCGCAGCTCGGGGATGCCGGGGCCCGGCGGGTACTGGTTGCGGCCGCCGCGGATCGCCGCGGCCGCCGCGTCGAGCATCGCGGCCGGGCCGTCGGTGTCCGGGAAGCCCTGGCCGAGGTTGACGGAGCCGGTGCGCACGGCGAGCGCCGACATCTCCGCGAAGATGGTGGTGCCGAACGGGCGCATGCGGGCGATGAGCGGATCACGCGAGGCGTCAGTCACCCCCCGAGTATGCGGCCGGGATCGGCGCTCGGGCCGATGCGGTCCGGGCCCCGTGGACGCCGCTTCAGGTGCGGGCCGGTGCGATCCGCGAGCATCCCCGGGCCGTGGGCTGGGCTGGTCGGGCCGGGGAGGGACACGCGAACGAGGGCTCCGGGCGCGGACCGGCGAGCGGTGAGAGCGGAAGGGCCGCGGAGCGTGAATGAGGAACGCCCGCGATCCCGAGAGTCCTGGTCAGGGGCTACGGGGCGTGGTTGGCCGGCAGCGACGCAGATTACAAGGGCCTTTGCCGGGTGGCGAGGATCATGCCGAGGGCCTACCGTGTCGGACCGTGGATGGACGCCGGAACTTCTCCTCGGACCCAGACGCGGATTCCCGCTGGTACCCCGAGGACCGTGGATATGACGACCGCGGGTACGACGACCGCCGTGACGATCGGGGGCACGACGACCGCGGCCGCGGTGAGCGGGCCCGGGACGAGCGCTCGCGCGGTCGCGACGACGCGGACCGCGGATACGGCGAGGATCGCGGGTACGGCGAGGACCGTGGGTACACCCCGACGCGGTACGCGGAGGAGCGGGAGTACGACGACGGCGGGTACCGGGTTCCGGAGCCGCGGGGAGGAGGCCGTGGATACGCTGCCGACCCGCTGAGCTACGGCGACAGCCCCAACGCGCAGTTCGGCGCCTCGGCCCACGGGCGGGGTGGCGACTCGGGTGAGTACTCGGGGGAATTCGTCAGCCGGTCGCGGCGCTCCGAGGCGATCGACCGCAGCGCGCTGCAGCGGCCGGTGTCGGGCGGCGGTGCCTCCGGCGGGCTCGCGGGGGCCTCGATTCCGGGGCTCACCACCTCGGGGTCGCCGATCCAGGGGCTGCCGACGATCACGCCGTCCAGCACCGGGCCGCTCGGCCCAGGTGCGGCGCTCGGCCCAGGTGGGGCGGGAGTGACCGAAGCGACCGGCGGGCCCGGAATGACCGGCGGGCCCGGAATGACCAGCGGGCCCGGAATGACCAGCGGGCCTGGAGTGACCGGCGGGCCGGGTGGGGTTGGTGCGACCAGCCCGTTCGGTACGGGAGCGGCCGGGCCGGTGCCCGGTGGGCCGGTTTCGGGAGTACCGGGGTCGGGTGCGCCGGCCGGGGCCGGGTTTGCCGGGGGCGAGGCCGGGGCGGTCGGGGGCGGGAACACCGGATCGATGCCGAACGCCTTCGCCGGCCCTACGGCGTTGACCGCGGCCGTGCCGGCGCCGCGGCAGCAGCAGTATGGGGCTGAGGCCGGCGGTGCGGTGTACCAGAGCAAGCGGCCGGGGCTGGCCGTCGTGCTGGTGCTGCTGACGGTGCTGTTCGAGGTGCCTGTGCTGCGGCTGTTCATCCACGCCGTGACCGCGAGTGACGTGCCCGCGGGGGCGACGCTCGCCGGGATGTTCATGATTCCGGCGCTGCCGATGTTCTCGCTCGGGCTGTACGGGCTGATCGGTGGGGCGGCTGCGGCGGCGCCCGGGGTGCGGGCGTGGTTGCGGACTCCGCTGGCGTATCTGCCGGTGGCGTTGCTGCTGTTCGTCGCGGCCGGGCTCGCCGCATAGGGCACCAGCGTCCGGGAAGTCGGAGGCGTGGTGGCCGCGGCCTACCGAATGGCGAATAGGTGCGGCCCCTGCCGGACTCGGCGCAAAGGCCTCTGGCCGGAGTCGCGCAGTGAAGACTCCGGCCAAGGCGTCCGCCGGGCGTCATCAGCGCGCCGCAAGCGCCCTGAAACGGCCGCGGGCGAAGCCGCAACCAAGCGCAACGGCACCGGGTCCAATGCGGGTGACGCCGCAACCGAGCGCCCTTCAGATGTCGTCGTAACCAGTTCGCCAGCACCGGGCCAATGCGACAAACACCGCAACCCCCACGAAACGCCTACAGCCGGGCGAACTACACGTCAGTGGGGGCATTCGTTGAAGCCCGGGCCCGGCGCGTACACTTTCCACCGGCGACCGCACAGCGTGCGGTCGACCTCGCGCGCCCTCCCTAGCCCGCCGCATTTCTTCCAGCGCCGGGCGAGCATTCCAGGGCGGCGGCCGCCCTGGTCCCGAGAGAACGCGTGGTGCACCACCACGCGTGCGAAGGGTGAGACGGCCGACGACCGGGCGCCAGGACGGCGGGCCGACCGGTCCGCCGTGAAGAACCAGGATCGAAGGGATCCCGCCGACATGGCCGTAACCATGCGCCAGCTGCTCGAGAGTGGTGTGCACTTCGGGCACCAGACCCGCCGCTGGAACCCGAAGATGAAGCGCTTCATCTTCACCGAGCGCAACGGTATCTACATCATCGACCTGCGCCAGACGCTCGACTACATCGAGAAGGCGTACGACTACATCCGCAACACGGTGGCCGAGGGTGGCTCGGTGCTGTTCGTCGGCACCAAGAAGCAGGCCCAGGAGGCGATCGCCGAGCAGGCGACGCGCGTGGGGCAGCCCTACGTCAACCACCGCTGGCTCGGCGGCATGCTGACCAACTTCCAGACGGTCTACAAGCGCCTCCAGCGGATGAAGGAGCTCGAGAGCCTCGACCTGACCGGCACCGCGCAGGGGTACACCAAGAAGGAGACCCTGCAGCTGTCCCGCGAGCAGACGAAGCTCAGCCGGACCCTCGGTGGTCTGCGCGACATGCAGAAGCTCCCGTCGGCGATCTGGGTCATCGACACCAAGAAGGAGCACATCGCGGTCGACGAGGCCCGCAAGCTGGGCATCCCGGTCATCGCCGTGCTCGACACGAACTGCGACCCGGACGAGGTCGACTTCCCGATCCCCGGCAACGACGACGCCATCCGCTCCGCGGCGCTGCTGACCCGCGTGGTCGCCGACGCGGTCGCCGACGGCCTGATCGCTCGTTCCGGGCGTGCCACCCGCGCCGACCAGAAGCCCGAGCCGGGCGTCGTGGCCGGCGACGAGCCGCTCGCCGAGTGGGAGCGCGAGCTGCTCGAGGGTGGCGCCAAGGCCGCCCCCGCCGCGGCGGCTCCCGCTGCCGAGGCTCCCGCCGCCGCGGCCCCCGCTGCCGAGGCGCCCGCTGCCGAGGCTCCCGCCGCAGCGGCTCCGGCCGCCGAAGAGAACAACCAGGCGTAACCCACAGAGCGAGAGAGAGTCATGTCCAACTTCACCGCCGCGGACGTCAAGCGGCTCCGCGAACTGACCGGTTCCGGCATGATGGACTGCAAGAAGGCGCTCGAGGAGGCCGAGGGCGACTTCGACAAGGCCGTCGAGCTGCTGCGTATCAAGGGTGCCAAGGACGTCGGCAAGCGTGCCGGGCGCACCACCGCCAACGGCCTCGTCGCGCACTCGGGCTCGGGTCTGGTCGAGATCAACTGCGAGACCGACTTCGTGGCCAAGAACGACGCGTTCGTCGAGCTGGGCCAGAAGCTCGCGGCCCACATCGACGCGACCAAGCCGGCCGACGTCGACGCGCTGCTGGCCTCCAAGCTCGGCGACGCCACCGTGGCCGATCTGGTGCAGGCCGAGTCGGCCCGCATCGGCGAGAAGCTCGTCATCAACCGCATCGCGGTGCTCGGCGAGCCGGTCGCGATCTACATGCACCGCAAGAGCCCCGACCTCCCGCCGCAGGTCGGCGTCGCGGTCGAGTTCACCGGCAAGAACGACGAGGCGGCCGTCGCCGACGCCCGCGCCGTGGCGATGCAGATCGCCGCGATGCGGCCGAAGTACCTCACGCGCGACGAGGTCCCCGCCGACGTGGTCGAGTCCGAGCGGCGCATCGCCGAGGAGACCGCCCGCGAGGAGGGCAAGCCCGAGCAGGCCCTGCCGAAGATCATCGAGGGCCGGGTCAACGCCTTCTTCAAGGACTTCGTCCTGATCGAGCAGCCCTCGGTCAGCGACAACAAGAAGACGGTCAAGCAGGTGCTGGCGGAGGCCGGCATCGAAGTGACGCGGTTCGTGCGCTTCGAGGTCGGCCAGGCCTGACCGGCAGTACAACAGCAGCAGTGAGGGGGTCACGGTCCACCGGATGGAGACCGTGACCCCCTTTCCACAAGCAGACAGAAGGGTGCCCACATGACGAACACCGCCGTCGAAGCGGCCAGGCAGCCCCTGACCCCCGCCCCGATCGGGGCGCGGCGCGTCGTGCTGAAGCTCTCCGGTGAGGTGTTCGGAGGCGGCGCCGTCGGCGTCGACCCCAACGTGGTGCGCGGCATGGCGCGCCAGATCGCCACGGTCGTGCGCCGCGGCGTGCAGGTCGCCGTCGTCGTGGGCGGCGGCAACTTCTTCCGCGGCGCCGAGCTCTCCCGGGCCGGGATGGACCGCTCGCGCGCGGACTACATGGGCATGCTGGGCACGGTGATGAACAGCCTGGCCCTGCAGGACTTCGTGGAGAAGGAGGGCATCGAGACGCGCGTGCAGAGCGCGATCACGATGGCCCAGGTCGCCGAGCCCTACATCCCCCGGCGGGCGATCCGCCACCTGGAGAAGGGCCGCGTCGTCATCTTCGGCGCGGGCGCCGGCCTGCCATACTTCTCCACCGACACGGTCGCGGCCCAGCGCGCGCTGGAGATCCACGCGCACACCGTGCTCATGAGCAAGAACGGCGTCGACGGCGTCTACACCGCCGACCCGCGCACCGATCCGACCGCCCGCAAGCTCGACAGCCTCACGTTCGCCGAGGCGCTGCTGCAGGGGCTGCGGGTGGTGGACCAGACGGCGTTCAGCCTCTGCCAGGAGAACGCGCTGCCGATGCTGGTCTTCGGCGCGGAGGGGGAGGACAACGTCGCCCGCGCGTTGATTGGTGAGAGGATCGGCACGCTCATCACCGCCGAGCCCGTCCCGGATCGAGGAGGACAGACCCCGTGATCGAAGAGACACTCTTCGAGGCCGAAGAGAAGATGGAGCGTGCGATCGAGCACGCCAAGGAGGAGTTCGCGGTCATCCGTACCGGCCGCGCCACCCCGGCGATGTTCGGCAAGGTGATGGTCGACTACTACGGCACCCCGACCCCGCTGCCGCAGATGTCCTCGATCGGGATCCCCGAGCCCCGCATGGCGATCATCAAGCCCTACGACGCGTCGCAGATCGGCGCGATGGAGAAGGCGATCCGCGACTCCGACCTGGGTGTGAACCCGAACAACGAGGGCACCCAGATCCGCATCCTGCTGCCGCAGATGACGGAGGAGCGGCGTCGCGACATGATCAAGGTAGCCCGCAACAAGGCCGAGGACTCCCGCGTGGCGATCCGCAACGTGCGCCGCAAGGCCAAGGAGGAGCTCGACCGCATCGTCAAGGACGGCGAGGCCGGCGAGGACGAGGGCCGTCGCGCGGAGAAGGAGCTCGACGACCTGACGCACCGCTACGTCGCCCAGGTCGACGAGCTGCTCAAGCACAAGGAAGCCGAGCTACTCGAGGTCTGATGGCCCATCTCGACCGGGCTCAGAAGGCCCCCGGCCCGTCGTCGACGCGGGCGCGGCAGCACAATGCCGCGCCCGAGCCGTCTGCGGAAGAGCCACAAGCGGAAGAGCCGGATTTCGTACCGGCTCCCGACGCCCCCGCGGCGCACGACGCGCCCGCGACGTCTCCCGGCACCGTGCCCGCCGCGGGAACCACGAACCAGAACGGCGGCGCACCGGCCGGACCCCCCGCCACCCTCGGCGCCGCGCCCACCCGCCCCGCGACTCCGGCGGACGCCGCCGCCAACGGCAACGCCGCCGCACCTGCGACCAAAGCCGCGTCTGAGAGCAACGCCACGACCGAGAGCAGAGCCACGACCGAGAGCGAAGCCCCGCGCAAGAGCCGGGCCGGCCGGAACCTCCCCGCCGCGATCGGCGTCGGAGCCGGCCTCGGCGGCCTCGTCGTCGTATCCCTGTTCGTGTGGAAGTGGCTCTTCCTCGGCCTCGTGATCGCCGCCGTGTGCGTCGGCGTCTGGGAGATGGTCCGCGCCGTCAGCGTCCAGAAGGCGCGCCCCCCGCTGGTCCCGCTGCTGCTCGGCGCGCCGCTCATGGTCAGCATGGCCTGGTTCGGCGGGGCCGAGCGGCTGCCGCTGGGCCTCCTGGCCACGCTGCTGCTCGTCTTCGTGTGGCGCTTCGCCGACGGTGTCGCGCACTATCAGCGGGACGTGACCGCCGGCGCGCTCATCGCCGTCTACGTGCCCTTCCTCGGCTCCTTCGCGGCCCTGCTCGCCTATCCGGCCCACGACGGCAGCGTGCGGGTCCTCGTGACCGTGCTCGCCGTGGTGCTGTCGGACACCGGGGGGTACGCCACCGGTGTCTTCCTCGGCAAGCACCCCATGGCCCCGTCGGTCAGCCCGGCCAAGTCGTGGGAGGGGTTCGCGGGCTCGGTGGTGTGGACCGGTGCCGGCAGCGCGATCGCCCTGCCGCTGCTGGTCGACGGCGCCCTGTGGTGGCACGGTGCGATCTTCGGCGTCGCGGTCTCGATCGCGTCGGTGCTCGGCGATCTCGGCGAGTCGCTGATCAAGCGCGACCTCGGCGTGAAGGACATGAGCAACCTGCTGCCCGGCCACGGTGGCCTGATGGACCGCCTCGACTCGGTCCTGCTGGCGCTGCCGACCGCCTACGCCGTCCTGGCCTTTCTGGTGCCGTGGACGCGATGACCAGCCGAAACGAGGGTGAACGCGCGGTAATCAGGCCGTGATGAGTCGCCCGGCCGTGCTGGTCAGCGGTCTTGGAGATCACGCGACGCGGCATGGGACACTGGAAACGCCATGACGCAGCTTCCCGTACTGAACCTGTCCCCCAGCGCGGCCGGCACCACCCCCGACGGCCGTCGCGCCGCGCTGCCCCCGCGCCACCTCGCCGACCTCGACCTCGCCGGCCGCCGCGCCGCCGTCGCCGACCTCGGGGAGCCGGCCTTCCGCGCGCAGCAGGTCTCCGCGCACTACTTCGGTCGCCTGGTGCGCGACCCGCAGGAGATGACCGACCTGCCGGCCAGCACCCGGGAGGCGATCACCGGGACGCTGCTGCCGCGGCTGCTGGAGCCCGTGCGCGAGCTCGCCACCGACAACGGCACCACCCGCAAGACCCTCTGGCGCCTGCACGACGGCTCGCTCGTGGAGAGCGTGCTGATGGGCTACCCGGACCGGGTCACCGTCTGCGTGTCGAGCCAGGCCGGCTGCGGCATGGCGTGCCCGTTCTGCGCGACCGGCCAGGCCGGCCTGACCCGCAACCTGTCCACGGCGGAGATCGTCGACCAGGTCGTGTGGTTCGCGGGGCTGGCCGCGCGCGGCGCGCTGCCCGGCTGCCCGGACCGGCTCTCCCGGGTCGTGTTCATGGGCATGGGGGAGCCGCTGGCGAACTACAACCGCGTGATCGCGGCCGTACGAAGGCTGACCGAACCGGCTCCGGAGGGCCTCGGGCTGTCGCAGCGCCACATCACGGTGTCGACCGTCGGGCTGGTCCCCGCCATGCGCCGGTTGACGCAGGAGGGGCTGTCGGTGACGCTTGCGCTGTCGCTGCACGCGCCCGATGATGATCTGCGCGACACGCTCGTGCCGGTCAACCAACGTTGGAAGGTCGCCGAAGTGCTTGATGCCGCGTTCGAGTATGCGGCTCGCACCGGTCGGCGCGTGTCCATTGAATACGCAATGATCCGGGATGTGAACGACCATCCGTGGCGAGCGGATCTACTCGGTCGGCTCTTGTCCGGCCGTCTCGCACATGTCAATCTCATCCCGCTCAATCCGACACCGGGTAGCAAGTGGGACGCGAGTCCCAAGCCGGTGGAGCGGGAGTTCGTCCGGCGTCTCCGGGCCGCCGGTGTTCCCACTACGGTGCGTGACACCAGGGGTCGGGAGATTGACGGCGCCTGCGGGCAGCTTGCGGCCTCCGGAGGTGGCAAGGTGGGAGAGCGTAAGAACGGCTTGCTAGCACGGCGAGCGAACGAGGAGACACAGTGAGTCAGGGTCAGCGGTTCCGGCGCCGTGCGATGCGTCGGGGATACAAGGTCGACGAGGTCGACTCGTTCCTCGACCGGGTGGAGGCAACCCTCTCCGGAGACTCCATGGGCGCGCCGGTGAGCGCGCAGGAAGTCCACGACGTGGTCTTCCGTGTCCGCTTCGGCGGCTACGACGAATGGCAGGTCGACCTGCACCTCGACCGCGTCGAGCGCCAGTTGGCCGAGCATGAGGAGCGCGGCAGCGGCGGCGGCGGCTTCGGCCGGGCCCTCGACTCCCGCAGCGGCGAGCTGCGGATGGCTCCGGAGCGCATGGAGCCGCAGCGCATGCCCGAGCGCATGGAACCGCAGCGCATGCCGGACCGGATGGAGCCGCAGCGCATGCCCGACCGGGTCGGCATGACGCCCCCGCCGGACCGCATGGGCCCGCCGCCCGGCCAGGACCGGATGGGTCCCCCCGGACCCGACCGCATGGGCCCCGGCCCGGACCGCATGGGCCCGCCCGGACCCGATCGCATGGGCCCGCCGCCCGGCATGGACCGCATGGGCCCGCCGATGGGCGGCCCCATGGACCGTCCCGCCGACCGCACGATGGGCATGGACCGCCCGGTGGACCGCACCATGGGCATGGACCGCCCCGCCGACCGGACGATGGGGATGGACCGGCCGGTCGACCGCACCATGGAGCGCCCCGCGCCCCCGCCGCCCGGCGCGCCCCTGCCGTCCCGCCCCACGCCGCCGCCCCCGGCCGGCCCGCCCGGTGGTCCGGGTGGCCCCGGCGGACCCGGGTATGGCCGCTACGACGAGCCCACCTACGGCGGCGCCTTCGACGACGATCGCGGCTACGACCAGGGCCCGCGCGCCCCGCGGGCCGACATGACCGCCGAGATCCGCATGGAGCGGCCCGAACCGCCGGCCTACGGTGGCCCCGGCCCGGACCGCGACCCTTATGGCGCCCCGCCCGAGCGGGACCCGTATGGCGGCCCCCAGGGCGGCGGCGACCCGTACGGCGGCCCGCCCCAGCACCAGTCGGGCGAGGTGGCCCGCATCGACCAGCTGCGCCGCACGTTCCAGCTGCGCCGCTTCGGCAGTGGCTACGACCGCGCGCAGGTCGACCGCCTGTTCGAGGGCGTGATGGCCTCGCTGACCGGCCGCGGCGGCCCGCTGACCGACGGCGACCTCGACCCGTCGCACTTCAACCTGGTGCCCGGCGGCTACTTCGAGGCCGAGGTCGACGCGGCGCTGAAGGAGGTCCGCGACATCGTCACGCGACGTCGCTGACCGACCGCAGAACGTAGACGAGGGCGCGTCCGGCCGAGCCGGGCGCGCCCTCAGTCATTCGTACAGTTCGAAACATGACACTTGCTCGGGACCGGACGGCCAGCACGCAGCGTCACCGATCGAGGCCGTAACGTGTCCGAATTGTCGGACCCTACGGAAGAGCATGACTCGGGTCCGAGGGGGTGCGGACCGTCGCTCCCGCCAGACACCGCTCGGCGCTGGCGCGCCGTCGCTGCCAGGTCCGCGGTTGGTCACCGCGAGCCGTCCGCCGGTGCCCGGCGCCGAAGCGCCAGACACCGCTCGTGCCAGGTCCGTGGTTGGTCACCGCGAGCCGTCCGCCGGTCCCCGGCGCCGAAGCGCCGGGCGACGAGCGGCCCGGAAAAGCTCAGCGCAGGCCGTTGCGGCGCAGGACCCAGTCGCCGACGAGGGCGAGCACGAGCAGGCCCGCGCACACGATGAGGAAGATGTCCTCGACCCGCCCGCGGTGGTTGCCCACGAGCATGGTGAGCAGCACCAGCGCCGAGACGGCCGCGCCGATGCGGGCCGCGCGCGGGTGACCCGGCTTGTGCTGGTCGGGAGAGGTCACTGGCTCGTGCTCGGACACGGTTCGGTCCTTTCGGCGAACGAAAAAGCGGCCGAGGCCGCAAAGGCTTTCGTAGAAGAGTCTGGCATGCGGCACCGGCCCGGACGGTTGCGGGTCGGTCGGGTAGCGTCGTTCGCGCAATCTGCGGTACCGATCGAGGAGGACAGCGGTGCGGATCACCGGGACCGGCCATGCCAGCCTGCGCATCGACACGCCGGCCGGGAGCATTCTGTGCGACCCGTGGGTGAACCCCGCCTACTTCGCCTCGTGGTTCCCGTTCCCGGACAACTCGCTGCTGGACTGGGAGGCGCTGGGCGACTGCGACTACCTCTACGTGTCGCATCTGCACCGCGACCACTTCGACGCCGAGCATCTCAAGCGGTTCGTGTCGAAGAAGGCGACCGTGCTGCTGCCGGAGTTCCCGACCAGCGAGATGCGCGACGAGCTGGAGGCGCTGGGCTTCACGCGGTTCCTGGAGACGAAGTCGGAGCAGGTGCACGAGCTCGACGGCGGACTCAAGATCATGATCCAGGCGCTGACCTCGCCGACCGACGGGCCGATCGGGGACTCGTCGCTGTGGGTGGAGTACGACGGCGTGCGCGTGCTGAACCAGAACGACGCGCGCCCGACGGACCTGACCACCTTCAACGCGCTCGGGCACGTCCACGCGCACCTGCTGCAGTTCTCGGGCGCGATCTGGTATCCGATGGTCTACGAGCTGCCCGAGGCGGCCAAGCGCGCGTTCGGCAAGCAGAAGCGCGACCGGCAGTTCGACCGGACCTTCCGCTACATCGACGACCTCAAGGCCTCCAACGTCGTGCCGATCGCCGGTCCGCCCTGCTTCCTCGATGACGAGCTGTGGCAGTTCAACGACATCTTCGGCGACGAGGGCAACATCTTCCCCGACCAGTGGGTGTTCCAGCAGGAATACGCCAAGGTCGGCGGGACGAACTCGACCGTGCTGCTGCCCGGCTCGGTGATGGAGCTCACCGCGGACTCGGCGGTCACCACCCACCCCACCGACGTCGAGGAGTTCTTCGCGCACAAGCGCGAGCACCTCGAGGAGATGCGCGCGCGCAAGAAGCCGGTGATCGAGGCGGCCAAGGCGACCTGGCGCCACCCCGAGGTCGACGTGCTCAAGGAGATGAAGGCGCGCATCGAGCCGCTGCTGGACGAGTCGGTCTACCTGGCCAAGGGTGTCGGCGGGCCGGTGCGCTTCGACCTCGTCGGCTACGACGGCGAGTCGGTCGAGTCGATCGTGGTGGACTTCCCCGAGAAGCAGGTGCGGGCCTACGCCGACGAGAAGGTGCGGTACCGCTTCCGCACCGATCGCGCGCTGGTCGAGCACCTGCTGTTCATCGAGGAGGTCGACTGGGTCAACTCGCTCTTCCTGTCCTGCCGGTTCTCGGCCGCGCGGATCGGGCAGTACAACGAGTTCGTCTACGCGTTCTTCAAGTGCCTGTCCGAGGAGCGGCTGCAGTACGCCGAGGGCTGGTACGCCGAGCAGAAGCCCGACGCCGAGGACATCAAGCTCGGCGACTGGATCGTCCAGCGCCGCTGCCCGCACCTCAAGGCCGACCTGACGCGCTTCGGCATCATCGACGGCAAGACCCTGACCTGCCAGCTGCACGGCTGGAAGTTCGACCTGGAGAGCGGCCGCTGCCTCACGAGCGTCGGCCACGAGCTGCGGTCGCGCCCGGCCGGCACCCCGGCGCCGGGCGAGTAAAGGTTGCTCGACAAGGTACGCAAGCTCCTGGCCAAGGCCGAGGACCCGGCCTGCACGCCGGAGGAGGCCGACGCGCTCACGGCCAAGGCGGCGGCGCTCATCGCGAAGTACGGCATCGACCAGGCCCTGCTCGACGCCCGCGAGGCGCGGCGGCAGACGGTCGGCAACCGGCTCGTCGAGCTGTCCGCGCCCTACCTGCGCGAGAAGGCCTACCTGCTGCACGTCGTGGCGGCCGCGCTGCGCTGCCGGTCGATCCGGCTCGAGCGGCGCACCGCCGACCGGCTGCGGGTGTCGGTGCACCTGTTCGGCTTCGCCTCCGACGTCGCCGGCGTCGAGCTGCTGTTCGCCTCGCTGCTCGTGCAGGCGGCCCGCGGGCTGCTGCGGGAGCCGGTGCCGGACGGGCAGCAGGCGGCGGCCTGGCGGCGCTCGTGGCTGATCGGGTTCGGCTCGGCGGTGCAGCAGCGCTTCGCGGCCGCGTCCGCGCGGGCGGAGGAGCCTCCGGCGCCGGGGACCGCGCTGGTCCTCGCCGACCGCGAGCGCGCCGTGGACCTGGCCGTGGAGGCGGAGTACCCCAACGTGCGGGCGGGCCGCCGGCGCCGGCTCAGCGGCGGGGGATTCGAGGCCGGCAGCGCGGCCGGGCGGCGGGCGGACCTGGGCGCCGTGCGCGTGGAGACCAACGCCCGCCCCGAGGTCACGACGCGGACGTGACGCCGGGTGGCGCCCACGTCTGGGCATCTGCGGGCCTGGGCGCCGTACGCGTGGAGACCAACGCCCGCCCCGAGGTCACGACGCGGACGTGACGCCGGGTGGCGCCCACTTGTCGGGCATCACCGGCCCCGGCACGCCGACGCGCATCGCCTCGAGCTGCGCGCTGAAGGCGATGCCGAGGAAGAGCACGACGCCGGTCGCGTTCGCCCAGAGCAGCAGGGCCATGATCCCGGTCAGCGCCCCGTACGTCGCGCCGAACGCCCCGCTGCCCTGCACGTAGAGGGCCAGCAGCGCGCTGATGCCCCACCACAGCGCGGTGGACAGCGCGGCGCCGAACAGCAGCCAGGAGAAGGCCGGCTGGCGGCGCCGGGGCGCGAACCGGAAGATCGCGGCGACGGCGGTCACGACCAGCAGGACGCTCCCGGGCCAGCGGACCACCTGCCACACCTGCGCGACCGGGGTGCCCCAGCCGGGGTACCGCGACCGCAGCGAGGTCCCGAGGGCGTCCCCGGCGACGAGCATCAGGAACCCGGTGAGTGCGGGCAGCCCGGCGACCGCGGCCAGGATCGCGGCGCGGGCGTACTTGAGGTGCGCCGGCCGGTCCCGCTCCACCCCGTAGATCCGGTTGGCGCCGCGCTCGATCTGCGCCATTGCGGTGGCGAGCGCGACCAGCCCGGTGAGCAGGCCGAGCAGCAGCGCGACCTCGCCCGCCCGCTCGGACGTGCCGGGCGCGAGGAGGTCGTGGACGATCTGCTCGCTGGCGCCGGGGGTGAGGGCGAGCACGGTGTCGGCCACCACGTCGCCGCCCTCCGCGACGCCGAGCTTGCCGGCCAGGCCGGACAGCGCGATGAGGAAGGGCACGATGGCCAGGCACAGCTGCAGGCCGAGCGCCCGCGCGTGGCTGAACCCGTCGCCGTAGCGGAAGCGCAGGAACGCCTCGTGCATCAGGGCCCAGCCCCCGTGGTGACGCAGCGCCTGCCACGCGTCGTCGGCCGAGAGCTCGTCCCGCGACATCGACCGGGTCTCCGGCACCTGCCTCGTGCTGCTCACGACGTCGGCGTTCCCAGCCCGCCCGCGCGGGAAACGCACTCGTGACGCCGCACGCACCCGGGCGACGCGCGGGTGCGCCTCCGCGCGGGTGGCACCCGGGCGTCTCGCGGGCGCCTTCGCGTAGGTGGCGCGCGGGCGTCTCGCGTTCGCCTCCGCGCGGGTGGCACCCGGGCGACGCGCGGGGGCGCCTCCGCGTAGGTGACGCCCGGGCGTCTCGCGGACGCCTTCGCGCAGGTGACGCCCGGCCGTCTCGCGGGCGTCTTCGCGCAGGTGACGCGCGGGCGGGAGTCGGGGTGGAAATCCGTCGCGCCCGCGCGGGCGACCCGCCATGCTGGGAGGGCGGGGCGGGCGCCTGACGACCGCCGTGGACGCCCCGCCGCGTGGCCCGGCGCACACGGGCGAGAGGCCGCGGCAAGCCCGCCGCGGTGAAGGTGTGGTGGCACCGCGACCGGCCCCATCGCCCACACCTCCGGGGAGCGTCCCTTCCCAGGAGGTGTTGCATGTCCAGCCGCATGATGTCCGCCGACCTCGCCGAGCACGCGGGGGAGTCGATCCGGCTCGCCGGATGGGTCCATCGACGCCGGGTCCTCGCCCGCGTCACGTTCCTGATCGTGCGCGACCGCGCGGGTCTGGCCCAGGTCGTGGTCCCCGCCGGCGTCCCCGTGCCCCCGGAAGAGTCCGTGGTCGAGATCTCCGGCACCGTCGTGGCCAACGCGGCCGCGCCCGGCGGCTTCGAGGTCGCCTACGAGGCGATCGAGGTGCTGTCCGAGGCGGAGCCGCCGCCGGTCGAGCTGTTCCGCCCCGAGCTCGAGGCGAGCCTGCCGGCGCTGCTCGACCACGCCGCCGTCAGCCTGCGCCATCCCGCCCGGCGGGCCGTGTTCGCCGCGGGCGCGGCCGCGGTCGGGGCGTTCCGGGCCACGCTCGACGGGCTCGGGTTCACGGAGGTCTTCACCCCGAAGATCGTCGGCGGCGCCACCGAGAGCGGCGCGAACGTGTTCGCCCTCGACTACTTCGGGCGCCGGGCGTACCTCGCCCAGTCCCCGCAGCTCTACAAGCAGACGATGGTCGGGGTGTTCGAGCGCGTCTACGAGGTCGGGCCGGTGTTCCGGGCCGAGCCGCACGACACCTCGCGCCACCTCGCCACGTACACGTCGCTCGACGCCGAGCTCGGGTTCGTCCGCGACCACCGCGACGTGATGGCGGTCCTGACCCGGGTCGTGCGCGCCATGACGGAGGCGGCCGGGCTCGGCGCGGTACAGCTGCCGGAAACGATCCCGGTCGTGCACTTCTCCGAGGCCCTGAAACTCGCCGGGGCCGACCCGGAGGAGCCCGACCTCGCCCCGGAGCACGAGCGGGCGCTCGGGGCGTGGGCGCTGGCCGAGCACGGCTCGGACTTCGTCTACGTCGAGGGCTACCCCATGGCCAAGCGGCCCTTCTACACGCACCCGCAGCCGTCCGAGCCGCGCTGGTCCAACTCCTTCGACCTGCTGTTCCGGGGCCTGGAGCTGGTCACGGGCGGGCAGCGGCTGCACCGGTACGCGGACTACGCCGCCGTCCTCGGGGAGCATGCCGCGGGGCTGGAGGGCTACCTGGAGGCGTTCCGGCACGGGATGCCGCCGCACGGCGGGTTCGCGATCGGGCTGGAGCGGTTCCTGGCCCGGCTCTCCGGGGCCGTGAACGTGCGCGAGACGACGCTGTTTCCGCGGGATCTGCACCGCCTGGCGCCCTAGGGCCGGCCCGTAAATCGATTGCCCGGCATCAAATGATGATCTATAATTAATACATGCGTACGAACGGGGACGGGATCTGGGATTCACCGCGCTGACTCATGGGGGCACGCTCGGCGTGCGTCGTATCGGCCCAGCTCAGACCGCTGTTGAGGGAAATCCGGCGGGAGCAGTCAAGGCCCTGATGGAGTGCGGCCGGCGGGGGGAGCTGCCGGCCGTGCTCCGGCTCTGATCCACATAGGACAATCGGCCGGGTGCGGGCTCGCGCCGCGCCCGGCCCCGGCCTGACGCAACCTGACACAATGGGGGAGTGAGCCCTCGCGAGATCGTGCTCCTGGGATCCACCGGATCCATCGGCACGCAGGCCATCGATATCGTCCGGCGCAATCCGGACCGCTTCCGGGTCGTGGCGATCGGCGCCGGCGGCGGCAACGTCGCCCTGCTCGCCGCCCAGGCCCTCGAGCTCGGCGTCGAGGCCGTCGGGGTGGCCCGCGCCAGCGCCGCCCAGGACCTCCAGCTCGCCTTCTACGCCGAGGCGCAGCAGCGCGGCTGGGCCACCGGCGACTTCAAGCTGCCGAAGATCCTCGCCGGCCCGGACGCGATGACCGAGCTCGCGCAGTGGCCGTGCGACACGGTCCTCAACGGCGTCGTGGGCTCCCTCGGGCTCGCACCCACCCTCGCTGCCCTCCGGGCCGGCCGCATCCTCGCCCTGGCCAACAAGGAGTCGCTGGTCGCCGGCGGCCCCCTGGTGCGCGCGGCCGCGAAGCCCGGCCAAATCGTCCCGGTCGACTCCGAGCACTCCGCGCTCGCCCAGTGCCTGCGCGGTGGCGCCCGCGGCGAGGTGCGCCGGCTGGTGCTCACCGCCTCCGGCGGCGCCTTCCGCGGCCGGACCCGCGACCAGCTGCGCGACGTGACCGTGGCCGACGCGCTCGCCCACCCGACCTGGGACATGGGCCCAGTGGTGACCATCAACACCGCCACCCTGGTGAACAAGGGGCTGGAGGTGATCGAGGCGCACGAGCTGTTCGCGGTGCCGTATGCCGACATCAAGGTCATGGTTCACCCGCAGTCGGTGATCCACTCCATGGTCGAGTTCGACGACGGCTCCACGCTCGCCCAGTGCAGCCCGCCCGACATGCGCATCCCGATCGCCCTCGCGCTCGGCTGGCCCGACCGGGTCGCCGACGCCGCGCCCGCGGTCGACTGGACCAGCGCGCACACGTGGGAGCTGCGGCCGCTGGACGAGGAGGCGTTCCCGGCGGTCTCCCTGGCCAAGGCGGCCGGCGAGGCCGGGCGGTGCCGCCCCGCGATCTACAACGCCGCGAACGAGGAGTGTGTCGCGGCGTTCACAGCGGGTGATCTGCCGTTCCTCGGCATCGTGGAGACGCTCGAGCGGACCCTGGCCGAGGCCCCGGATTTCGCGGAACCAGGTACCGTCGATGACGTGCTCGCCGCCGAGTCCTGGGCGCGGGCCCACGCTCGTGCGCTCATCGCCGCGGGCGCCGACCGGAGAGGGGCCGAATGACCTTCGTGCTGGGGATTGTCCTGTTCGCGCTGGGCATCCTGATCGCCGTCGCGATCCACGAGGCCGGACACTTCTGGTCCGCCCGCTGGTTCGGCATGAAGGCGACCCGCTACTTCATCGGCTTCGGGCCCACGATCTTCGCGTTCAAGCGCAACGGGGTGGAGTACGGGCTCAAGGCCCTGCCCTTCGGCGCGTTCGTGAAGATCGTCGGGATGACGCCGCAGGAGGAGGACGTCGACCCCGAGACCGGCAAGTCCGGCGCCGACGACCCCAAGGCCATGTGGCGCTTCCCGGTGTGGAAGCGCACGATCGTCATGGCGGCGGGCTCCATCACGCACTTCGCGCTCGCCCTGATCACGCTGTGGGTGCTGTTCTCGTTCGTCGGCATCCCCGACGCGAGCAAGGTCAACGAGGTGCCCGTGCGCGTGGGCACGATCAGCCAGTGCGTGAGCCCGACCTACCAGTACGACCCGGCGACGAAGAGCCAGAAGGCCTGCGACCCGGCCAAGGACCCGCAGAGCCCGGCCGCCCAGCTCGGCCTGCAGCCCGGGGACATCATCCTGGCCATCGACGGGCGGTCCATCGTCGGCAACCAGGCGCTGCGCGACGAGCTCAAGGCCGACGTCGGCAAGTCCGTGACGGTGCAGTACAAGCGGGGTGAGCAGACGCTCAGCGGGACCGCCGCGATCCCGGAGGCCCAGCGGATCAAGTCGACCATCGACCCGGGCAAGACCGCCGACCAGATCACCCCGGACGACCTCGAGCGCGGCGGCATGCTGGGCATCACGGTGGACATCCGCAGCAGCGACCTGCCGGTCCTGCGCTACGGCCCCGTCGACGGCATCAGCCAGACCGGGTCGGCCACCGCCACGCTCGTCGAGCGCACGTTCGCCTCGTTCAAGCAGATCCCCGAGCGCGTCCCGAACCTGGTCAAGGCCATCTTCGGCGAGAAGCGTGACCCGAACACCCCGGTCAGCGTCGTCGGCGCGAGCCGCATCGGCGGGGAGCTGTTCGAGCTCGGCGACTGGGCGTCGCTGCTGTCGCTGTTCGCCACCCTGAACCTGTTCTTCGGCATCTTCAACCTGTTCCCGTTGCTGCCCATGGACGGCGGGCACATCGCGATCGCCTGGTTCGAGCGCGTCCGCTCGTGGCTCGCCGCCAGACTCGGCAAGCCCGACCCGGGCCGCGTCGACTACTACAAGCTGGCGCCTCTCACCCTCGGGGTGATCGGCATCCTGGGCGTCTTCGTCCTGCTGACGGTGACGGCCGACTTCGTCAACCCGATCACCCTGAAATAACACGACGCGAAGGTAAGGGTCCTTTCATGACCGCTGTCAGCCTCGGCCTGCCCGCTGTGCCGCCACCCGCGCTGGCACCCCGGCGCAAGTCCCGTCAGATCATGGTCGGCCCGGTCCCCGTCGGCGGCGGAGCCCCGGTGTCGGTGCAGTCCATGTGCACCACGCTCACCGCCGACGTCAACAAGACGCTGCAGCAGATCGCCGAGCTGACCGCGTCCGGCTGCCAGATCGTCCGGGTCGCCGTGCCGAGCCAGGACGACGTCGAGGCGCTGCCCGCGATCGCGAAGAAGTCGCAGATCCCGGTCATCGCCGACATCCACTTCCAGCCGAAGTACGTCTTCGCCGCCATCGACGCCGGCTGCGCCGCGGTCCGGGTGAACCCGGGCAACATCCGGCAGTTCGACGACAAGGTGAAGGAGATCGCGAAGGCGGCCACCGATGCCGGGGTGCCGATCCGCATCGGCGTGAACGCGGGCTCCCTGGACAAGCGGCTGCTGGAGAAGCACGGCAAGGCGACCGCTGAGGCGCTGGTCGAGTCCGCGCTCTGGGAGTGCTCGCTGTTCGAGGAGCACGGCTTCCGCGACATCAAGATCTCCGTGAAGCACAACGACCCGGTCGTGATGATCCGGGCGTACCGGCAGCTGGCCGAGCGGTGTGAGTACCCGCTGCACCTCGGCGTGACCGAGGCCGGCCCGGCGTTCCAGGGCACGATCAAGTCGTCGGTCGCCTTCGGGGCCCTGCTCGCCGAGGGCATCGGCGACACCATCCGGGTCTCCCTCTCGGCCCCGCCGGTCGAGGAGATCAAGGTCGGCCAGGCGATCCTCGAGTCCCTCGGGCTGCGCGAGCGCGGCCTGGAGATCGTCTCGTGCCCCTCCTGCGGCCGCGCCCAGGTCGACGTCTACTCGCTCGCCGACCAGGTCACCGCCGCGCTGGACGGGTTCCCGGCGCCGCTGCGGGTAGCGGTCATGGGCTGCGTCGTCAACGGCCCCGGCGAGGCCCGCGAGGCCGACCTCGGCGTCGCCTCCGGCAACGGCAAGGGTCAGATCTTCGTCAAGGGCCAGGTCATCAAGACCGTGCCCGAGTCGCAGATCGTGGAGACCCTGGTCGAGGAGGCGCTGCGACTCGCCGAGGAGCAGGGCGTGGAGCTCCCCGAGGAGCTGCGCGGCCTCGGCCCCACGGTCACCGTCCACTGACGGTCGTCTTCACCGGGGCGAGGGTATGTGCAGCCATCTTCGGCATGATCTGGCAGGCTGGTAGGCATGCTGACGGTGGCTGCGCGGCTGCTCGGTGACGCCGAGCGGGGATCGGTCGAACGCCTGCTCGATCGGGACCCGTTCGGGGGCGCCCAGGTGGCCGAGCGGGTCTCGATGGCGGGCCTGGCCTGGTGGCGGCAGGACGCGCGGATCTTCGGGTACGGCTCCCGCCGCAACCTCGAGTCGCTGTGCTGGGTCGGGGCCAACCTGATCCCCGTGCACGCCTCGGCCGCCGCCGTCGCCGCCTTCGCCGAGATGGTCGCCGGGGAGCCGCGCGGCTGCTCGTCGATCGTCGGCTCGGCGGACGCGGTCCTCGGGCTGTGGTCGCATCTCGCGCCGACCTGGGGGCCCTCCCGCGACGTTCGGCCGAACCAGCCGCTCATGGCGATCAGCAACCCGTCGCCGATCGCGCCCGACCCGGGCGTCCGGCTCGTGCGCCCCGACGAGATCGACCTGCTCTTCCCCGCGGCCGTGGCCATGTATACGGAGGAGGTCGGGGTCTCGCCCACCGCCGACGGCGGCGAGCGCTCCTACCGCGAGCGGATCGGGGAGCTGGTGCGGGCGCGGCGGGCGTACGCGCGCTTCCACAACGGCAAGGTCGTGTTCAAGGCCGAGCTCGCCGTGGTCACCCGGCACACCGCCCAGATCCAGGGCGTCTGGACCGATCCGGAGCTGCGCGGGCACGGCCTGGCGACCGCCGGCATCGCCGCCGTCGTGCGCGATGCGTTGCGCCGGGTGGCGCCATCGGTCAGCCTGTATGTGAACGACTACAACCTGCCGGCCCGGCGCGTGTACGAGCGCTGCGGTTTTCAGCAGGTCGGGACGTTTGCAACGGTATTGTTCTGACTATCGGGTTCGTCCGTTTCCCGGCTTTTGGAGCGCTCGCATGGGTCAGATGATCCGGCAGGTCGGGCCGAACACGACCCGCTACTACTGGTACCCCGGCGACAAGAAGGAATGGCTGCGAGCCCTCGTCGCCGTGGGCTCGGGCGGGGCCGTGCTGGGGTTGTCGTACTTTCTCACCCACAGCTGGCTCACCTCCACCGTGCTCGGGCTCTCCGTCGCGTCCGGGGTCGCCGGCTTCAACTTCGGGCGGCGCGACCTGGCCGCGGCCGACGGGCTCGACGCCCGCACCCCGCGCCGCGAGGCCGCCTCCGCCGCGGCCCGGGCCGCGTGGCGGGGGATCGCGCAGGGCGGGGTCATCGCCTTCGCCGCGCTGATCATCGAGCACCTGCCGGCGACCGGGGTGTTCGCGGACTGGATCCTGCCCCTCGCGCCCGGTGTCGCGTTCGGGCTGGCCTGGCAGGCCGCTCTGATGGCCGGCCGGCTCAGTCACGAGTCGAGCAAGGCGACGGAGTTCGTGGGCGCCTCCGCCACGCGGCGCATCGACGTGACGGACGAGACGCTCTCACATCCCGGCCCGCTCGCGGAGGCCACCGAGGACGTCCGCGGTTCGTGAGCCCGGGGCCGCGGTGTAGAAGACCACCCGCTGGCCGCTGTCGTCGGCGTGGAGCACCTGGCACTCGAGGTCGAGTTCGCCGTACACCGGATGGGTCAGCGTCTTGAGGGTGGTGCGGCGCACACAGACGCGGTGCTGGTTCCAGCGGCGGGTGAACTCCGAACTGCCCGCGTGCAGGCGCTCGATCAGCGCGCGGATGCCCTCGTCGTCCGGGTACCGCGCGGACGCGGCCCGCAGGTCGGCCACCGACTCGTCGGCGAACGACTGGTACTCCGCGGACGACTCCATCCCCACCGGCATCGGCCCGCAGAACGCGTTCCAGATCATGTTCCGCTCGGGCGGAGGATCGCCCATGAGCCGCACGGCCATGCGATTCCAGGCCAAGAGGTCGTACTTCGCGTCGATCACGAACGCCGGCGTGTCGTCGAGCCGCTCGAGCAGGTGCAGGATGCCGGGCGGCACCGCCTGGGACGGCCCCGCGGGCGGCCCGGGCTGCTCTCCGGCGAGCCGGAAGAGATGCCCCCGCTCGTCCTCGAACAGGCGCAACGCCCGCCCGAGCGCCGCGAGCACCTGGCGCGACGGGTTCGGCCCCCGCCCCTGCTCGAGCCGCGCGTAATAGTCCACGGAGATCCCGGCGAGCCGCGCGACCTCCTCCCGCCGCAGCCCCGGCGTGCGCCGGCGCGTTCCCGCGGGCAGCCCCGCGTCGGCCGGGCTCACCCGCGCGCGACGGTCCTTGAGGAACTCGGCCAGCTGTACCCGGTTCACGCCCACGCGCTCATCCTGCGCGACGGCCGGCCGCGTAACCAGGGATCGCCGATCCGATGTTGAGCGCGGTCGCTGCTCCGGAGGCCCGCCGCGTCTCTCCCGCCGCGGTTCGCCGCGCCTCTCGCCGCCGCCGTTTCCGCGGACTGTTGGTCCACGGTGCGGAGCGTCTCGCTCCGCCGCAGTTTTCCGGGGACTGCCGGTCCGCGGTTCACCGCGTCTCTCCCGCCGCCGCTCCCGGGCGTCCACGGTGGACCTCATGACGACGAAGACGGCCCTTGTCACCGGGGCCAACAAGGGCATCGGCCGGGAGATCGCCCGGGAACTGCGCGCCCTGGGGATGCACGTGCTGGTGGGCGCCCGCGACCCGGAACGCGGCAAGGAGGCGGCAGCGGGCCTGGACGCCGACTTCCTGCCGCTGGACGTGACCGACCCGGCCTCGATCGAGGCGGCCGCCTCCCAGGTCGAGGTCCTGGACGTCCTGGTCAACAACGCCGGCGTGCTCCTGGAGCGAGGCGCCCTGCCGAGCGCGACCCCGCTGCAATTGCTGCGCGACACCTACGAGGTCAACGTCTTCGGCGTGATCGCCGTGACCAACGCCTTCCTCCCGGCCCTGCGCCGCGCGGAGGCGGCGCGGATCGTGAACCTGGGCAGCGGCCTGGGCTCGCTGCACTTCGCCGCGGACCCGTCCCACGTGTACGCCCAGAACCCCCTGCTGGCCTACAACTCCTCGAAGTCGGCCCTGACGGCGGTAACTTTGTCGTACGCCAACGAGCTGCGCGACACCCCCATCAAGGTCAACATCGCCGACCCCGGCTACTGCGCGACGGACCTGAACTTCCACTCGGGCCCGCGCACCCCGAGCCAGGGCGCAACGGCGGCGGTGCGGCTGGCGACACTGCCCGCGGACGGCCCGACGGGCGCCTTCTTCGACGAGGACGGCCCCGTGCCGTGGTGACGGCCGTGGCCGCCACGTTTCGCGGCGCGTCCGCGCGTGGCACGGGCATGCGACGTGTTTGCCCAGCTCGCACGCGTTTCGCAGCGCGTCCGCACGGCGGTGCTCTCCGTGCAGATTGGTGCAGTTCGCGCGCGTTGCTCCGCGCGTCCGCGCGTTGGCGGGGCCGTCAGAGGTAGGACCGTGCGTGGCGGAGCCAGGCGGCCGCCGCCGGGCTGGTGGGGCCGCTTCGGCTCTCCGCGCGTCCGCGCGTTGGCGGGGCCGTCAGAGGTAGGACCGTGCGTGGCGGAGCCAAGCGGCCGCCGCCGGGCTGGTAGGGCCGCTTCGGCGCCAGGCGAGGCCCAGGCGGCCGCGCAGTTCGGGGTCCACGATGCGCAGCGGGTGGAGGTGCTCGCGGTGGCGGGCGATCGACTCCGGCAGGATCGCGATGCCCAGCCGGCGGGCCGCCAACTGCTCCACCACCTGCGGCGACCCCGCCTCGAACGCGACCCGCGGGGCGAAGCCCGCCTCCGCGCACGCGGCGTCGAGGATCGCGCGGATGCCGCCTCCGCGCGGGAGGCACACGAGCGGGCGGTCGCGGAGGTCCGCCAGCGGGATCGTCTCCCGGCCCGCCAGTTCGTGACCGTCCCACACGGCCGCGTTGATCGCCTCGTCGGTGACCGGGTGGACGTCGAGACCCTCGGGCATCCGGGAGTAGGCGACGATCGCCGCGTCCAGGCGGGCCTCCCGCACGGCGTCGATCAGGCGTTCGTTCAGGTCCTCGACGAGGGTGATCTCCACGTCCGGCCACCTCGTGTGGAAGTCGGCGAGGATGGTGGCCAGGTCGACGGTGTGCGAGGTGACGGTGCCGACGGCCACGCGCCCGCGCGTCAGGCCGGCGAGCTCGTCCACCGCCTGGCGCGCGCCGTCCACGGCCGCGAGGGCCGCCCGGGCGTAGGGCAGGACGGCCTCGCCCGCCGCGGTGACCCGCACCGAGCGCGTGGTCCGCTCGAACAGCGGCAGCCCGAGCTCGCGTTCGAGCTTGCGGACCTGCGCGCTGACGCCGGGCTGGGCGACCCGCAGCCGCGCGGCCGCGCGCGTGAAGCCGCCCTCGTCGACGACGGCCAGGAAGTACTCCAGCTGGTGCAGCTCCATAACCAATCATGCTAAATCCCGCCGAACATGCGTCTTGGTCTTCTGGATCGAGCGCGCGACGGTGGAGGCATGAACGCGAAGACTCCGGAAGACCTGTCCCGCCTGTTCGTGGAGCGCGCCAACGCCGGCGACGCCGCGGGGATCGCCGCGCTGTACGAGCCCGACGCCGTCCTCGCCTACCCGCCCGGCAGCACCACCGTCGGCCGCGAGGCCATCCAGGCCGTGTGCGAGGCGATGCTCAAGCACGTGCCGCGCTTCGAGGTCGAGGAGGCGCTGCCCACGATCCACCACGGCGATCTGGCCCTGACCTCCACGAAGCCGAAGGACGGCACGGGCGGCCGCGTCCAGGTCGTCCGCCGCCAGCCCGACGGCACCTGGCTCCGCGTGATCGACCGCCCCGAGCAGTAACACCGAGCCCGCGTCCGAGCCCGCGTCCGAGGCACAAGCCCGGGCGCGGGCTTCACGCACAGCACCACTGGGCGAGGGCTCCGCGCAAAGCAAGGGCCGCGATCGGCGCGCGGATGCGAAGGCGCCGCCGGGGCGAGTGGCGGAGCGCGGCGAGCCTGACGCGCGAACGCCGAGACGAACGCCGCGTCCAGCCCCGGGACCGAGCACTCAGCCGAACCCAAGTACGCCGGTGATCCGGCAGCGAAGCGCAGCCGGTGGACGCGAAGCGGCCATGGGGGGTGCGGGGTGGGAACCCCCCGCCGCGGCGAAGCCGCAGAGAAATGGTCTGAACGTGTGCCTACTGTTTCCGGGTTGTAAACGTGAGGAGTGCTCTTGACGAGCGGCTGAAGGGGGCGTTAACTCGCCTTACCATGACGTAGGTCACTACGGCGCGGCCGGGTTAAAGGCCTGGCTTCGCCCGAATTTGGCCGGCGGATCGCGGCGAAGGAGCCGGATGCCCATGAGTGCGGTGCCGTCGATCGCGGACCTGCTGGAGCGGGTCCCGTCGTGGATGGGCCGCGCGGTCGAGTGGCAGCGGCTCGCGGGCGGGCTCTCCCATCACGTGTACCGCATCGACGTGGACCGGGTGCCCTACGTCCTGCGGGTGCTGGAGCCGAGGGTCTCGGACGCGGGCCTGGGCATCGCCCCCGCGCGGGAGATCGCCAACACCGAGACGGCCGCCGCGTCGGTCGGTGCGCAGGTCTACGCCACGCTGCCCGACGTCCCCGCGATCGTGCTCGAGTTCCTGCCCGGGCGCACGCTCGGGGCGGCCGAGGTGCGCCGGCCCGAGGTCATCCCGGCGCTCGCCCAGGCCTGCCGGAAGCTGCACGCCGGGCCGCGGTTCGGCAACGACTTCGACATCTTCCAGAAGCGGCAGGAGCTGCTCGAGATCTGCCGGCGCAACGATCTGCCGCTGCCCGAGGGATACCTGGACCGGGCATCCACAGTGGACGTGCTGCGGGAAGCGCTGCGGCAGCGGCCCTGCGCAACGGTACCGTGCCACAACGATCTGCTCGCGGAGAACTTCATCGCGACGTCCAGCGGCGTGCGGATCATCGACTATCAACTCTCCGGCAACAACGACCCGGCGTTCGAGCTCGGCGACATCGCCGCCGAGGCGGACTACGACCCGGACCTGACCGGCCTGCTGGCCGAAGCCTACTTCGGTGCCGAGCTCAGCCCGGCGCTGCTGGCCCGGGTCCGGCTGTTCCACATCGCGTCCAACGTGACCTGGGCCCTGTGGTTCACCGTCCACCATGGACTCCTCGCCGCCGCCCGCGGCGAGGACGTGGCGGGCTTCGACTACGCGGCGGAGGCGACCGACAAGTGGGGGCAGGCGCTGCGCGCGCTCGACGACCCCGAGTTCGGCCGCCTGCTGGGCACGGTGACCGGAAGGAATCCCATCACCCCCAACCCCTAACAAGGAGGTGCCATGTCGGCATCGCCGACCCAGGCCGGCCTACCGATCGAAGACGACGACGAGAAGCGGCTCGCCGAACTGGGTTACAAGCAGGAGCTCAAGCGCAAGTGGAGCGGGTTCTCCAACTTTGCCATCTCGTTCTCCATCATCTCCATCCTCGCGGGCTGTTTCACCACGTTCGGCCAGGCCTGGATGAACGGCGGCCCGATCGCCATCTCGTGGGGCTGGCCGCTGATCTCGATCTTCATCCTCATCATCGGCTTCTGCATGTCGGAGCTGGTCTCGGCGTACCCGACGGCCGGCGGCATCTACTGGTGGGCGGCCCGGATGGGCAAGCCCGTGCACGGCTGGTTCACCGGCTGGCTCAACCTGGTCGGGCTCGTCGCGGTCACCGCGTCGGTCGACTACGGCTGCGCCACGTTCCTGAGCCTGGTGCTGGACGCGTACACCAGCTGGGACAGCGCCAACCTCAACCTGACGTTCCTGCTGTTCGTCGTGATCCTGGCCGCGCACGTGGCCATCAACATCTGGGGTCACAACATCATCGACGTGCTGCAGAACGTCTCGGTCTGGTGGCACGTCGCGGGCTCGGCCGTGATCGTGCTGATCCTCGTCTTCGTGCCCGAGAAGCACCAGAGCCTGTCGTTCGTGTTCACCGAGCGCTTCAACAACTCCGGGTACTCCGACGCCACCTACTGGTTCCTGGTGCTGCCGTTCGGGTTCCTGCTCACGCAGTACACGATCACGGGCTTTGATGCTTGTGCCCACGTGTCGGAGGAGACGAAGGGCGCGTCCAAGGCGGCCGCGCGCGGGCTGTGGCAGTCCATCTTCTACTCGGCGATCGGCGGCTGGATCCTGCTGCTGTCGTTCCTCTTCGCGGCGACCCACGTGGACGAGATCACGGCGGCGGCCGGGTTCTCCGGCGCCATCTTCGAGACCGCGCTGACCCCCGGCTTCTTCAAGGCCGTCATCCTCATCTCCACCATCGGGCAGTTCTTCTGCGGCATGAGCTGCGTGACGAGCATGTCCCGGATGACGTACGCGTTCAGCCGTGACCGTGCCGTGCCGGGCTGGCGGCTGTGGTCCAAAGTGGACCGCAACGGCACGCCGGTCAACGCCATCATGGGCGCGGCCGTCGCCGGCCTCGTGCTGACGCTGCCCGCGCTCTACAAGAGCCCGACCGGCGCGCCGACCGCGTTCTACGCCGTCGTCTCCGTCGCCGTCATCGGCCTCTACGTCGCGTTCCTCATCCCGATCTACCTGCGGTTGCGGATGGGCGACAAGTTCGTCCCCGGGCCGTGGACGCTGGGCAGCAAGTACAAGGTGCTCGGCTGGATCGCGGTGGTGGAGATCGTGATCGTGTCGATCTACTTCATCATGCCGTTCACGCCGACCGCGATCCCGGGCCACGAGGGCTTCACCTGGACCGCGGTCAACTATGCCCCGATCGCGATGATCATCGTGATCGGCGGGGCGGCACTGTGGTGGGTGCTCTCGGCTCGCACCTGGTTCCACGGCCCGATCCGGACCATCGATCAGGCCTTGGCCGAGGACACGGCCGCCGCGCAGGAGTAGGGGATGATGGTCTCCGGGCCGGTCGCCGCGATGGCCGGCCCGGAGACCTAGTCGGGGAGGTCGGATGCCGTCCCAAGGCGGACGCGGTGGCGTGGCGACGGAGCCGCTGTCGGGAGTGCCGATGTGGCGCCCGGTGCGGGGCGGCAACGCGTTCGAGATCACCGTCGCCCGGCTGGCCCAGGCGATCCGGCTCGGCCTCGTGCCGGTCGGCGAGCGGCTCCCGCCCGAGCGGGAGCTCGCCGAGCGGCTCCAGGTCAGCCGGGTCACGCTGCGGGAGGCGATCGCGGCGCTGCGCGAGGCGGGGTTCCTCGAGTCGCGCCGGGGCCGCTCCGGCGGCACGTTCGTGGTCCGGGCCACCGGTGATCCCGGCGACACCGGCCAGGTGCTGGACGCCGCGGCGCTGGCCCGGGAGATGGGCGACGCGCTGCACGACGCGCTGGACTTCCGCCGGGTGCTGGAGCCGGGCGCGGCCGCGCTGGCCGCCACCCGGGCGCTGTCCGCGCCCGACCGCGCGCACCTGGTGGCGTGCCTGGCCGCCGCGCGGACGCGGGACACGCTCACCCGGCGGGTCAACGACTCGCGGCTGCACCTGGCGATCGCGGCGGCCAGCGGCTCGACCTCGGTCGCGGCGTCGATCGCGGACGTGCAGCTGCGCCTGGACCGGCTGCTGGCCGCGATCCCGGTGCTGCGGCGCAACCTCGACCACTCCGACGCCCAGCACGAGCGGGTGGTCGAGGCGATCCTGGCGGGCGACCCGGCGGTGGCCCGCGGCGAGATGGAAGAGCACTGCGACGCCACCGCGGCGTTGTTGCGCGGGCTGCTGGGTTGAGTTTATGGTTTGTTTCTAGACCTTTAGGGGAAGCCGATGTTGACCGTCGAGCAGCTGCGCATCGCCGTGACCGATGGCGAGATCGACACCGTCATCGTGGCCATCACGGACATGCAGGGGCGGCTGCAGGGCAAGCGCTTCCACGCCGGGCACTTCCTGGACGACGTCGTCGCGCACGGCACCGAGGGCTGCAACTACCTGCTCGCCGTCGACGTCGACATGAACACGGTCGACGGCTACGCGATGTCCTCGTGGGCCGGCGGCTACGGCGACTTCGCGATGATCCCGGACTTCACCACGATGCGGCGCATCCCGTGGCACCCCGGCACCGTGCTCGTGCTCGCCGACCTCAAGCTGCTGGACGGCGGCCCGGTCACCGCGTCGCCGCGCCAGGTGCTGCAGGCCCAGCTCGGCGCCCTGCGCGAGGCCGGATACTCCGCCTACACCGGCACGGAGCTGGAGTTCATTGCGTTCCGGGAGTCCTATGAGGACGCATTCCGGCGGTCGTACCGCGAGCTGACGCCGGTGACCCTGTTCAACTCCGACTACTCGCTGCTGCAGACCGCCCGCGTGGAGCCGCTGCTGCGCCGCATCCGCAACGAGATGGCCGGCGCCGGGCTGACCCCGGAGAGCGCGAAGGGCGAATGCAACCTCGGCCAGCTCGAGATCGCGTTCCGCTACGACGCCGCGCTGCCCAATGCCGACGGGCACGTGCTGTACAAGAACGGCGCCAAGGAGATCGCCGCGCAGGAGGGCGTCTCCATCACGTTCATGGCCAAGCCGAACGCGCGGGAGGGCAACTCCTGCCACATCCACTTCTCGCTGCGCTCGGCCGACGGGCGCTCCGCGGTCGCGGGCGACGGCGAGCACGGGGTGTCGCCCATGTTCGCGAGCGCCATGGCGGGCATCCTCGTGACGCTGCGCGAGTTCACGCTCTTCTACGCGCCGAACATCAACTCGTACAAGCGCTTCCAGGCCGGCTCGTTCGCGCCGACCGCGGTGCGCTGGGGCCTGGACAACCGCACGTGCGCGCTGCGCCTCGTCGGGCACGGCGCGTCGATGCGCGTGGAGAACCGGGTGCCGGGCGCCGACGTGAACCCGTACCTCGCCATCGCCGCCCTGTGCGCGGGCGCGCTGCACGGGATCCGCAACTCCCTCGAGCTCGAGGACGTCTACACCGGCAACGCCTACGAGGACGCGGACGCGCCGCGCGTCCCGGCCACGCTGCGGGAGGCCCTGCACCTGTGGGAGGGCAGCGAGCTCGCGCGGGAGGCGTTCGGCGACGACGTCGTCGCGCATTACGCCAACATGGCGCGCATCGAGCTGGCAGCGTTTGACGCGGCGGTCACGGACTGGGAGCTCATGCGGGGCTTCGAGCGCCTGTAGGGCCACCGCGTGGGCGCCGGGCCCGTGCGCGGAGGCCTCCGCGGGGGCGCGGGGCCGTGCGGAAGGCCTCTGAGGGGGCGCGGGGCCCGTGCGGAAGGCCTCTGAGGGGGCGCGGGGGTGCGGAGGGCCTCCGCGGGGCCGTGCGGACGACCTCCGGTCGCGGGTGCTTTCGCGGCCGGTCGGGGCACATGGGGTACAACTGCGGAATTTTGCTTTTTCTGAGAGGTTGGCATGCACGACGTCATCTCGCCGGTCGACGAGCAGGTCGTGGCGACGGTCCCGTCGCTGAACGAGGCGGAGACCGACGCCGCGATCGAGCGCGCCCACGCGGCCTTCGCCGGCTGGCGCGCGGTCTCGCCGGGCGACCGGGCGCGGCTGCTGCGCCGCTTCGCCGCCGTGGTCGACGCGCACAACGAGGAACTCGCGCAGCTCGAGGTCCGCAACGCCGGGCACACCATCGGCAACGCCCGCTGGGAGGCCGGCAACGTCCGCGACGTCCTCGACTACTACGCGGGCGCGCCCGAGCGGCTCAGCGGCCGCCAGATCCCGGTCGCGGGCGGGCTGGACGTCACCTTCTACGAGCCGCTGGGCGTCGTCGGCGTCATCGTGCCCTGGAACTTCCCGATGCCGATCGCCGGCTGGGGCTTCGCGCCCGCGCTGGCCGCCGGGAACACCGTGGTGCTCAAGCCCGCCGAGCTCACCCCGCTCACCGCGATCCGCCTGGGCGAGCTGGCCCTGGAGGCGGGCCTGCCCGAGGGAGTGTTCACGGTACTGCCGGGCAAGGGCTCCATCGTCGGCCAGCGCTTCGTCACCCATCCGCTCGTGCGCAAGGTGTGCTTCACCGGGTCCACGGAGGTCGGCAAGCGCATCATGGCCGGCTGCGCCGAGCAGGTGAAGCGGGTGACGCTGGAGCTGGGCGGCAAGAGCGCCAACATCGTGTTCGCCGACGCCGACCTGGACAAGGCCGCCGCGTCCGCGCCCGGCTCCGTGTTCGACAACGCCGGCCAGGACTGCTGTGCGCGGTCGCGGCTGCTGGTGCAGGCGAGCGTGTACGACGAGTTCATGGCCCGGCTCGAGGAGTCCGTGCGGGCCTTCCGCTGCGAGGACCCGGCCCTGGAGTCGGCGCAGATGGGCCCGCTCATCTCCGCCGGGCAGCTGGCGAGCGTGCGCTCCTATGTGGACGACGCCGCCGTCGCCTTCCGCGGCAGCGCCCCGGACGGCCCCGGCTACTGGATGGCGCCGACCGTCCTCACCGCCGAGTCCAGCCAGGACCGGCACTGGCGCGAGGAGATCTTCGGCCCCGTGCTGTCCGTGCTGCGCTTCGAGGACGAGGACGAGGCGGTCCGGCTGGCCAACGACACCGAGTACGGCCTGTCCGGCTCGATCTGGACCCGCGACCTCGGCCGCGGCATCCGCGTCGCCCGCGGCGTGGAGACCGGCGCCCTCAGCGTCAACTCGCACTCGTCGGTGCGCTACTGGACCCCGTTCGGCGGGGTCAAGCAGAGCGGCCTCGGCCGCGAGCTCGGCCCGGACGCGGTCGCCGCGTTCTGTGAAGTCAAGAACGTCTTCTTCAGCACGGAGGTATAGGTGCAGCCACGTCTGCAGGACCGCGTCGCGGTCATCACCGGTGCCGGCAGCGGCATCGGCCTGGCGACCGCGCGCCGGTTCGCGTCCGAGGGCGCGAAGGTGATCGCGGTCGACCTGAACGCCGACGCCGGCCGGGCGGCCGCGGAGGAGGTCGGCGGCGAGTTCGTGGCCGTCGACGTCGCCGACGAGGCCGCGGTCAAGGCCCTCTTCGACGGTGTCGTCGAGCGCCACGGGCGCCTGGACATCGCCTTCAACAACGCCGGCATCTCGCCGCCCGACGACGACTCCATCCTCGACACCGGCATCGAGGCGTGGGAGCGCGTGCTGAAGGTGAACACCACCAGCGTGTACTTCTGCTGCAAGTACGCGATCCCGCACATGCTGGCCCAGGGCAAGGGCTCGATCATCAACACGGCCAGCTTCGTGGCCCTGCTCGGCGCGGCGACGTCGCAGATCGCCTACACCGCCTCGAAGGGCGCCGTGCTGTCGATGACCCGCGAGCTCGGCGTGCAGTTCGCCCGCCAGGGGGTCCGCGTCAACGCGCTCTGCCCCGGCCCGATCGCGACGCCGCTGCTCATGGAGCTTTTCGCGAAAGACCCGGAGCGCGCGCAGCGGCGCCTCGTGCACGTGCCGATGGGCCGGTTCGGCACGCCCGAGGAGATCGCGGGCGCCGTGGCCTTCCTGGCCAGCGACGACGCCTCGTTCATCACCGCGTCGACGTTCCTGGTCGACGGCGGCATCACCGGCGCCTACGTCACGCCGCTGTAGCGATGTCACGACCGCTCATCGGCATCACCGCGTACGCCGAGGTCGCGCGGTGGGGTGTCTGGGACACCCGGGCCGTGCTGGTGCCCGAGGCGTACGTGCGGATGGTGCGGCAGGCGGGGGCGCGCGCGGTCGTGCTCCCGCCGGACGACGCCGACGACGCCAAGGAGCTCATCGGCCGCCTCGACGCCCTGGTGCTGGCCGGCGGCGCGGACATCGAGCCCGCGCACTACGGCGCCTCGCCGCACCCCACGACGCGCACGCGCCCGGACCGCGACGCGGGCGAGCTGGCCGTGCTGACGGCGGCGCTCGAGGCCGACCGGCCCGTGCTGGGCGTCTGCCGGGGGATGGAGCTGCTGGCCGTCGCCTACGGCGGGTCGCTGCACCAGCACCTGCCCGACCTGCTCGGCAACTCGCGGCATCAGCCCGCTCCCGGGGTCTACGGCGCGCATCCGGCCCGCTTCGCGCCGGGCTCGTGCGCGGCGCGGGTGTTCGGGGACGCCGGTGAGGTCAACTCGTACCACCACCAGGCCGTCGACTCCCCGGGCGCGCTCACGGTGACCGGGTGGGCCGACGACGGCGTGATCGAGGCGATCGAGGACCCGGCCCGGCGCTTCGTGCTCGGGGTGCAGTGGCATCCGGAGGAGGCCGGCGACGTGCGGCCCTTCGCCGCATTGGTCGCCGCGGTCTGACCCGCGTTGGACGCGGCCCTGACCCGCTCCCGGGCGGGTCAGGGCCGCGCGTTCTGGGTAGGGGAGGGGCATGCGAATCGGGTTCGGGCTGCCGGTGTCGGGCACGTGGGCCACGCCGGAGCGGTTGGCGCGCGTCGCGGAGGCGGCGGAACGGCGGGAGTACGACTCCCTCTGGTCCTTCCAGCGGCTCTTCGTCGGCGTCGAGCAGGACGTCGACCCCGTCTATCAAAGCGTGCTGGACCCGCTGGTGGCGCTCGCGTTCGCCGCGGCGCGCACCGAGCGGATCAGGCTCGGGGTGGCGGTCGTCAATCTGCCGTTCGTCAGCCCGGCCCACCTCGCCAAGCAGGTCGGCTCCCTCGACGTGCTCAGCGGCGGGCGGGTCGACCTGGGGCTCGGGACCGGGTGGTCGGAGGCCGAGTTCGTCGCCACCGGGGCCAGCGGGCAGCGGCGGGCCGCGCGGACGCGGGAGTTCGTGGCGGTCCTGCGCACGCTGTGGCGCGACGAGGTCAGCGCGTTCGACGGGGAGCTGTACACGCTCCCGGCCGGGCGCATGGCGCCGAAGCCGGCGCAGGAGGGCGGGGTGCCGATCCTGCTCGGCGGGTCCGTGCCGGCGGCGCTGCGCCGGGCCGGGGAGATCGCCGACGGGTGGGTGTCGCGCTCCGCGCACGACCTCACGCGGATCGGCCGGGACGTCGAGCTGGTGCGCGCGGGCGCGGAGGCGGCCGGGCGCGATCCGGACCTGCTGCGCATCGTGTGCCGCGGCGTGCTGTTCCGGCCCGGGCGCGAGCTGCTCAACGGCTCGTGGGAGAAGATCCGCGAGGACGTCGCCTGGCTGGGCACGCAGGGGGTCACCGAGGTCTTCTACGACCTCAACTTCGACCCCGCGATCGCGGGGCCGGACGTCGACCCGGACGCGGCCGAGGAGCGGGCCCTGGACATCCTGCACAACCTCAACCCGCGGGGGCTAAGTTGAGGGCATGTCGCGACCGGTCATCGGCCTGACCACGTACGCCGAGGAAACCCGCTTCGGCCTCAACGACACCTTCTCCGCGGTCCTGCCGCTCTCGTACGTGCACGCGGTGCACGCCTCGGGCGGCCGGGCGGTCCTGGTCACCCCCGACGACCCGGACGCCGACGTGCTCGACGGGCTGCACGGCATCATGTTCACCGGCGGCTCGGACGTGAACCCGGACCTCTACGGCGAGGCCCCGCACGCCACCACCAAGGTCAAGCCCGAGCGGGACGCCGCCGAGCTGCTGCTGATGCGGGCCGCGCTCGAGGCCGACCTGCCGCTGTTCGGCATCTGCCGCGGCATGCAGCTCATGTGCGTCGCCTACGGCGGGCGGCTCCACCAGCACCTGCCCGACGTGCTCGGCCACCACAACCACCGGCCCGTGAGCGGCCCGAAGTTCGGCGAGCACCCGGTCCGGCTGGCGAGCGGCTCGCAGGCGGCGGCGATCCTCGGCGAGGCGGTGATCGTCAACTCGTTCCACCATCAGGGCTGCGCCGACCCGGGGCGGCTCGTGCCGACCGGCTGGTGCCCCGAGGACGACCTCATCGAGGTGGTCGAGGATCCGTCGAAGACGTTCGCGGTCGGGGTGCAGTGGCACCCGGAGGACACCACGGACTTCCGCCTGTTCGAGGCCTTCGTCGCGGCCGCCGGGGCCCGCCGGGACCAAGTGGCCACACGGCCCTAATCCCGGCTACCCTGCCGCGGTGGGGACAACCGAAGGGCTCTTCGCTCGGGACGACCTCGAAGACATGCGGCGCGAGCTGCACGACGGGGTGCTTCTGGGGTTTCCGCCGCCGTCCGTCGGTCATCAACGGGTTGAGCGGGACCTGTTACTGCACCTGAGTCACGGGCAGATGGAGGCGATACCGGGCATCGGTATCGTCATCGACGATGCCAACTACCGGATCCCGGACATCTCCGTGCTGCGCCCGGGCGCCGAGGTGGACGAGTCGGCCAACGAGCAGGCGGCGGCCATCGTGCAGATCGTCGTCGAGATCGTCTCGCCGACGTCGGCCGACACGGACCGGGTGGTGAAGCCGAAGGTCTACGCGCGAGCCGGCATTCCCGAGTATTGGCGGGTCGAACCGCAGGGTGAGGGCCATACGGTTCTCATGCACGAGCTGCAGGATGGCGGGTACGTGCAGACCCGGCAGATCGCGGTGCGGGACCTGCTCGCGGAGGGCTGGGAGGCGGCCTCGTCCGAGGTGCGGTGCTCGATGTGCAGGTCGGGAGCCGTCTCGCGGTAGGACTCGCGGTCGTCGGAGTCCTGGAGCACGGCCTCGGCCTGGGCCTTCGGGTCGTCGCTGCCCGCCGCCAATTCCTCCGGCAGCAGATCGGCCCGTTCGCGGATGCGTTCGTCATCGATCATGCCTGGGTGGTTACCCGGACAGGCCCGAGTTGATGCGCGTTAGGCTTCTGGCCATGAAGGTTCGCGCTCCGCTCGCCCCCGGCACGCAGACTCCGTGGCGTCAGGTCCCCGCCGGCATTGCGCGGCCCGAATACGTCGGCAAGCGGGCGCCCGCCAAGCACCGCGGCTCCGACGTGCAGACGCCCGAGATCATCGAGCGGATGCGGGTCGCGTCCAGGCTGGCGGCGCAGGCGACCGAGCTCGCCGGGAAGCACGCGCAGCCGGGCGTCACCACGGACGAGGTCGACCGGGTCGTGCACGAGTTCCTGTGCGACAACGGCGCCTACCCCTCGACGCTGGGGTACAAGAGCTTTCCGAAGTCGTGCTGCACCTCGCTGAACGAGGTCATCTGCCACGGCATCCCCGACTCGACGGTGATCGAGGACGGCGACATCCTCAACGTCGACGTGACCGCGTTCATCGGCGGCGTGCACGGCGACACCAACCAGACCTTCTGCGTCGGCGACGTCGACGAGGAGGCGCGGCTGCTGGTCGAGCGCACGCGCGAGGCGATGATGCGCGGCATCCGCGCCGTGGCGCCCGGGCGCCCGCTCAACGCGATCGGCCGGGTGATCGAGGCGTACGCCAAGCGCTTCCACTACGGCGTCGTGCGCGACTTCACCGGGCACGGCATCAACGAGGTGTTCCACACCGGGCTCTACGTGCCCCACTACGACAACCCGCGGCTCACCACGGTCATGGAGCCCGGCATGACGTTCACCATCGAGCCCATGATCACGCTGGGGACCCACGAGTACGACATCTGGAAGGACGGCTGGACGGTCGTCACGAAGGACCGTAAGTGGACGGCCCAGTTCGAGCACACGATCGTCGTCACCGAGGACGGGTACGAAATTCTGACGCTGCCGTAACGCGGCCTAAGCCGTCTCGGGGCCGGTGATGCCCCGAGACGACAGGCTCACGAGACGGCGTACTCGTTTAACGACGCGGCTGCATCGTCGGACCGGCCCACGCGGTGCGGCGCATGTCTGGCCCTCCTCTCGTCTAGACGCTCGTGGCGTGATGCATCAATCGTCGCGGAGCGGACAGCGCGGTGGAGGGACGCGGCCTTGCTGTGGCACAAGTTCGGGAGTATCGGCGACTCAGTCGGTTTTGCCCGGGAACGCGGCCACCAGCGGGGTCAGGCTGCCCGCCTTGCGGAACCCGACCGTGCGCGTCGTGCAGTCGATCAGCGCGTCGAGGACGATCTTGCGCACGTCGCCGTCGGTGGCCGGCAGGGCCAGGCGCCACTGGGCCGCGGTGCGCTCCTCCAGTTGGACGGCGAGCTTGAGCGCCGTCGCGCGGTCGGTCACCGCGAACGGCAGCTGGTAGGAGGGTGCGGTCGGCGGCGGGGTCACCCCGGCGCTGGTGAGCCGCACCAGCAGCGCGTCGCGGCGCGTGCGGTGGGCGTTGTCGGCGGCGCGGGCGAGGGCGATCGTGTTCGCGTCGAGCTTGGGGCCCAGCACGCCGTACCCGTAGATGGCCGCGTGCTCGGCCTGCAGCACGGCGACGAGCCGCTCATCCGCCGCCGTCATGCCAGCACCTCCCCGTGGCCCGCCCGGCAGGCGGCGATCGAGCCCAGCAGGGCCGCCCGGTACGAGGGCGCGGCCAGGCACGCCGCCTCCGCGTCCAGGCGGCCGTCCTTCTCCAGCTTCGCGAGGTCGGCCAGGACCGCCGCCTGGTCGCCCGGCAGCGGGCCGGCCGAGGGCGCCGCGGACGCCGAGCCGCTCGCCGCCGGGAACGGGCCCCGCTCCGGCAGGCCGATCTCCCGGGCGAGCGCGACGATGTGCTGCTCGTGGTCGTCCTTGAGCGGGCCGAGCCGGTCCTGCAGCGCCGGGAAGGCGCTCAGCGCCTCGCCGTAGCGGTCGCGGAGCGCGACCGTGCTCGTCAGCAGCGGCATGAGCGCGTCGCCCGTCGGGTCGAACGGCGGGTCCTTCGGATCGCCGCCGAGATCGCAGCCCGTCAGCGACGCGGTCGTGGCCGCCGCGGCGGCGGCGAGCAGGGCGCGTCGGCGGAGATGCACGCGCATTAGTGAACACCATCGGCGCCCCTCGCCGTGTACCCGCCCTCTGAAGGTGCTGGTGGGTGCCGCTGGCGGGTGGCGTTCGGAGCGCCGCCGGGACGTCCCGAGTCACGTCGCGTTACGCTCTGCACGAGCCGCCCGCGCGTTTCGGCGCAGGCGGCGATGAGCCGTGCGCCCGTGCGGGCGCCGACAGGAGAGGTGTCGATCTATGGCGCAGCAGCATCGACAGCGTCTCCTGGACGTGGTCGAACCGGTCGTCACGGCCGGTGGTTTCGACCTCGAGGACCTCACCGTCACCCGGGTCGGGCGACGGCACCTGGTGCGCATCGCGGTCGACAGCGACAACGGCGTCGACCTCGACGCGGTCGCCGAGCTGTCCCGGGGCATCTCCACGGCGCTGGACAAGGCCGAGGCCGAGGGCGACGAGCTGATCGCGGGGGAGTACGAGCTGGAGGTCGGCTCGCCCGGCGTCGAGCGGCCGCTGAGCCTGCCCCGGCACTGGCGACGCAACCGCAGCCGGCTGGTGAAGGTGAAGGTCGCCGGGCGCGAGGTGACCGGCCGCGTCTTGGCCGCCGACGACGACGGGGTGACCCTCGACGTCGACGGGGCAAAGAGCACGCATCCGTATTCGGACCTCGGCCCCGGCCGCGTCCAGGTGGAGCTCAAGCGGCTCGCCGAGCTGCCGGACCCCGAGGACGAAGAGATCGACGAAGACGAAGACGACGACGAGGAAGGGGAGGACGGGGCGTGAACATCGACCTTGCGGCCCTCCGCGCACTGGAGCGCGAGCGCGAGATCCCGTTCGAGACCATCCTCGCGGCGATCGAGACGGCGTTGCTGACCGCCTACCGGCACACCGACGGGGCCAACCCGCACGCCCGGGTCGAGATCGACCGGCGCAGCGGCGCGGCCTCCGTGCTCGCGCAGGACGTCGACGAGGACGGGACGATCGTGCGCGAGTACGACGACACCCCCCACGACTTCGGGCGCATCGCGGCGATGACCGCCAAGCAGGTGATCCTGCAGCGGCTGCGCGAGGCCACGGACGAGGTGCACTTCGGCGAGTACGTCGGGCGCGACGGCGACCTGATCACCGGCGTGATCCAGGCGCACGAGGCGCGGGCCGAGAAGGGCATCGTCACCATCGACCTCGGCAAGATCGAGGGGATGCTGCCGGCCGCCGAGCAGGTGCCGGGCGAGCGCTACGAGCACGGGCAGCGGATCAAGGCCATCGTGGTGCACGTGGCCAAGGGCTTCCGCGGTCCCCAGGTAACCCTGTCGCGATCTCACCCGAACCTCGTGAAGCGCCTGTTCGCGCTTGAGGTGCCGGAGATCGCCGACGGTACTGTCGAGATCGCGGCCATCGCCCGGGAGGCGGGTCACCGCACCAAGATCGCGGTCCGCTCGACGGTCGCTGGGGTGAACGCGAAGGGGGCCTGCATCGGCCCGATGGGCCAGCGGGTCCGCGCGGTCATGAGCGAGCTGCACGGTGAGAAGATCGACATTATCGACTGGTCCGAGGACCCTGCGCAGTTCGTCGGAAATGCCCTTTCTCCCGCGAAAGCGCTCAACGTGGAGGTCGTCGACGCGGCCAACCGGGCCGCCCGGGTGACCGTTCCCGACTTCCAGCTTTCCCTGGCCATCGGCAGAGAGGGCCAGAACGCACGGCTCGCCGCACGGCTCACCGGATGGCGGATCGATATCAGACCGGACAACGCTGCGGACGGCAACGTCGATCACGTCACCGGACCGGGCGCGGCGCGCGCCGAAAGTGCAGGGTAGACTTCTTGACGGTACGTCGCACGCCCCCGGCTGGCATGCCCGCGAACCCCCTGCTCACTGGGCGGCCGGTTCGCACATGTATCGGATGCCGGAAGCGTGCGTCATCCTCCGAGTTGCTGCGATTTGTCGCGATCGAGATCGGCCCTGACCAGTTCAGGGCTGTCCCCGATCCGGCTCGCAGACGGCCGGGCCGGGGCGCGCACCTGCATCCCGATCCGGCTTGCCTCGCGCTAGCGGAGCGTCGGCGCGCCTTCGGGCGGGCTCTGCGCATCGCCGGTGTCCTGGACACCGGTCCGCTGGCCGAAGCCGTCGCCTCGGCGGCGGTGACGGAGCCGGAGCATACGCAGTGACCGGAACCGCCGGTGGTGGGAGCGCGACGCCCCACCCGGACACGCAAGGTAGGACGACGGACATGAGCACACGATGAAGTCCCTGAGATGACCAGGCTTCAAGTGCACGAGTGAGGTCGGAGCGGACTTGCCGCCCGGCCTCGAGGTGAGGAGTGTAGTGGCAGGCAAGGCCCGCGTACACGAGCTGGCGAAAGAGCTCGGGGTCGAAAGCAAGACCGTACTTGCGAAGCTGCAGGAGCTTGGCGAGTACGTGAAGTCCGCATCCAGCACGGTCGAGGCGCCCGTGGCGCGCCGGCTGCGAGCGAGCTTCGAGAATGGTGGAGGGTCCGCTCCGGCGCCCTCCGCGTCTCCTGCGCCGTCTGCGTCGGCCCCGTCGTCGACGCCAGTTCCGACGGCCCCCCGTCCGACGCCGTCTCCGGCGGCAAAGCCCTTTGCGCCCCCGAAGCGGCCGCAGCCGCCCGCGGGTGGCGGATCGAGCGGTTCGGGAGGCGGGGGCGGCCGTGGCCCCGTGCCCGGTCCGCCGCGTCCCGCCCCGCCGGCCGTCAAGCCGACGAGCGCGCACGACATCGAGGTTCAGGCCGCCGAGCAGCGTGCGGCCGCGCTGAAGGCCGAGCAGGAAGCGACCATGAAGGCCGCCCAGCAGGCCCGTCAGCGGGAGAACACCCGGCGGGACACCCCGGCGCCGCCCAGCGGTGGCTCCGGCGCGCCCACGCCCGGCCCGCGTCCCGGTCCCGCCCCCGGCTCGTCCGGCGGCGGTGCCCCGAGCTCGGGCGGCCCGCGTCCCGGTCAGGGTCCGCGTCCCGGTCAGGGCAACCGCCCGCCGGCCCGGTCCCCGGGCAACAACCCGTTCGGTGTGTCGGGTGGCGCCTCGCCGCGCCCGCCGACACCCGGCAACATCCCGCGGCCCAACCCCTCGTCCATGCCCCCGCGGCCCAACCCGGCCTCGATGGGCGGCCCCCGGCCGAACCCGTCGCAGATGCCGAGCCAGCGGCCCGGTCGCCCCAGCGGCCCCGGCGGTGACCGTCCCGGTCGCCCCGGCGGCGGCGGTGGCGGCGGCGGCTTCCGCGGCGGCCCCGGTGGCGGCGGCGGTGCCGGTCGTCCCGGTGGTCCGGGTGGCGGCGGTGGTGGCGGCTTCCGTGGCGGTCCCGGTGGGGGCGCCGGCGGTGGCGGTGGCTACCGTGGCGGTCCCGGCGGTGGCGCCGGCGGTGGCGGTGGCTACCGCGGCGGTCCCGGCGGTGGCGGCGGCGCGCCCGCGGGTGCCGGCGGTGCCGGTCGCCCCGGTGGTGGCGCCGGCGGTCGTGGCCGTGGCGGCGGTGCGGCGGGTGCCTTCGGGCGTCCCGGCGGCCGTCCGACCCGTGGCCGGAAGTCGAAGAAGCAGCGCAGACAGGAGTTCGACAACCTCTCCGCGCCCACCATGGGCTCGGGTGCCCCGCGGGGTCAGGGTCAGGCGATCCGTCTCCCGCAGGGTGCGTCGCTGTCGGACTTCGCCGACCGGATCAACGCGAACCCGGGCTCGCTCGTGCAGGAGATGTTCAACCTGGGCGAGATGGTGACGGCCACCCAGTCGTGCACCAACGAGACGCTGCAGCTGCTCGGCGAGCACCTCGGCTTCGACGTGCAGATCGTCAGCCCCGAGGACGAGGACCGCGAGCTGCTGGCCCGCTTCGACATCGACCTCGACGCCGATGTCGACGAGGAGCGCCTGGTCGTCCGGCCGCCGGTCGTGACCGTCATGGGTCACGTCGACCACGGTAAGACGAAGCTGCTCGACGCGATCCGCCAGACGAACGTCGCGGCGGGCGAGGCGGGCGGCATCACCCAGCACATCGGTGCCTACCAGGTGCACGTCCAGCACGAGGAGGAGGACCGCGCGGTCACCTTCATCGACACCCCGGGTCACGAGGCGTTCACCGCCATGCGTGCCCGTGGTGCTCAGGCCACGGACATCGTGGTCCTGGTGGTCGCGGCCGACGACGGCGTGATGCCTCAGACGATCGAGGCGCTCAACCACGCCCAGGCGGCCGAGGTTCCGATCGTGGTGGCCGTGAACAAGATCGACAAGCCCGACGCCAACCCGGCGAAGGTGCGGCAGGAGCTCACGCAGTACGGCCTCGTCGCCGAGGAGTACGGCGGCGAGACGATGTTCGTGGACATCTCCGCGAAGAGCCGGATCAACATCGACGGGCTCCTCGAGGCGATCCTGCTGACCGCCGACGCCGCGCTCGACCTGCGCGCGCCCATCGACGGCCCGGCCCAGGGCATCGCGATCGAGTCGCACCTCGACCGCGGCCGTGGCCCGGTCGCCACCGTCCTGGTGGAGAAGGGCACGCTCAACGTCGGTGACTCGATCGTCGCCGGCCGCGCCTACGGACGCGTCCGCGCGATGCTCGACGAGAACGGCAAGCCCGTGCCGCACGCGGGTCCGGCCCGTCCGGTCCTCGTGCTCGGCCTGACCTCGGTGCCCGGCGCCGGCGACACGTTCCTCGCCGCCGACGACGACCGCACCGCGCGCCAGATCGCCGAGCAGCGGCAGGCTCGCCGCCGCGCGGCCGAGATGGCCGCACGCACCGGCCGGGTCACGCTCGAGACGCTGTTCGACCAGCTCAAGCAGGGCGAGAAGACCACGCTCAACCTCATCCTCAAGGGTGACGGCTCGGGCTCGGTCGAGGCGCTCGAGGACGCGCTGGTCAAGATCGTCGTCTCGGACGAGGTCCAGCTGCGGATCATCCACCGCGGTGTCGGTGCGGTCACGCAGGACGACGTCAACCTGGCCAGCGCCTCGGACGCGATCATCATCGGGTTCAACGTGCGGGCCGAGGGCCGCACGCGCGACCTGGCCGACCGCGAGGGCGTGGAGATCCGGTACTACACCGTCATCTACCAGGCGATCGAGGACATCGAGTCCTCCCTCAAGGGCCTGCTCAAGCCGGTCTACGAGGAGGTCGAGCTCGGCTCGGCGGAGATCCGCGAGGTCTTCCGCTCGTCGCGCTTCGGCAACATCGCGGGTTGCATCGTCCGCACCGGCCTGATCCGGCGCAACAGCAAGGCGCGCCTGGTCCGCGACGGTGCGGTGGTGAACGACAACCTGTCGATCGCCGGCCTGCGCCGCTTCAAGGACGACGCGACCGAGGTCCGCGAGGGCTTCGAGTGCGGTATCACGCTCGGGACGTTCAACGACATCCAGGTCGGCGACGTCATCGAGACGTGGGAGCTTCGCGAGAAGCCCCGCACCTGATCGACGGCATGACCTGAAGGGGGCCGCGGTTCGCCGCGGCCCCCTTTGGCATCTCCGGACATGGGAGTAATCTCGGTCACATTATGGATCTGTCGTGGTGGTCGATCGAGGTCCGCGACGGGGAGTTCCCGGCGCGGCAGTGGCGTGACGCCCACAGCGCGGCCCTCATCGAGGCCGCGGTGACGCACGGGGCCCAGGACTGGGCCTGGCGATCCGAGGACTTCGGGGTCGTCTTCGAGGTCGGCTTCGCCGACGCGTCCGACTGGCAGCGGTTCCGGCAGTTGCCGGCGGTCGTCGCGGCGCTGGATGCCGTGGCGCCCGATTCGCTCTACGTCTACCGCGGGCGGGGAGGCAGCGCCGGGGCCGTGCAGCCGCGGCGGCCGGGGCCCGTGCCGGTGGCGGGGGCGGCCGCGTTGCCGATCGAGCCGGAGCCGCCGATTTTGGCTCGGCCGCCGTTCGAGTCGCCGATGACGCCTGCGGGCGAGGACCCGCTGCTGGTGGCGTGATTGCCGCTTAGGCGAAATATCGGAAATGTCCGGCTTGGGGCGGCGGCGGTTCGGGAGGCGCGCAGGCGGGCTGAGGTGGCTCTGCGGGGGCGCCTGAGGGCGCCGCGGTGACTCGCGGACGCGGCGTGTGAGGGCGCTGGAGTGAGTCGCCGAGGTGGGCGTGTGAGGGTGCCGCGGTGACTCGCGGAGGTGGTGTGTGAGGCGCTGGAGTGAGCTGCGGGCGCGGTGTGTGAAGGCGCCGCGGTGAGTCGTAGGCGTGGCGTGTGTGGGCGCCGTGGTGAGTGGCAGGCGTGGTGTGCGAAGGCGGCGGGGTAAGCCGTGGGCACGGTGTGTGAGGGCGGCGCGGTTAGCCGTGGGCACGGTGTGTGAGGGCGGCGCGGTTAGCCGTGGGCACGGCGTGTGTGGGCGCCGCGGTGAAGCGCGGGCGTGGTGTGTGAGAGCGCCGACGTGAGCCGCTGGCGTTGCGTGAGACGGCGCCGGAGTGAGTCGCGGCGCGGAGAGTCCGGCCCACCAAGAACGAGGGGAGAACGGGGCGGAAGAGAGCGGGCCGAGCAGGTGGCGAAGAGCGCTGCTCGCTGAGTCCTTGCCACCACGGAGGCCGGGATTCCTGGCGGGAGCGACGGTCCGCAGGTGACGCGGACCCGAGCAGGGAAGCTTTTAACCCGGCGCGAAATTCCGCTCCGGCAGTTAGGATCTTGCGCCGTGTATACGGGAACCGCGGTCTTCGACCTCCTTCTGCCCGGTGACTCGCGTTCGCTCAAGGCCAAGCGCTCCTACGTGCGGCCCCTGATCGCTCACCTGCGCAAGTTCGAGATCTCTGTCGCCGAGGTCGGCGCGCTCGATCTCACCGGGCGGGCCGAGATCGGCATCGCCGTCGTGGCCGCCGAGGCGGGGCACGTGCGGGAAGTGCTCGACACGTGCGAGCGGGCCGTCGCCGGGCGGCCCGAGTTTGAACTGCTCTCCGTGCGCCGTCGGTTGCACGGTGACGACGACGAGTAAACGTGGCTTCCGGACGCGGCTCCACGGGCGAGGCGCGGGTACTGTCAAGGCGTTGGTCAGATCTTCAGGTCCGGCGGGCCGGCCTTGGGGCCGGCCGGCGGGCCGTTTGGCTGCGGAGGTGTTCGAGATGACGGATCCGGCGAAGGTGCGGCGGCACGCGGAGCGCGTGCGAGAACTGGTCGCATCGGTGGTGCGGACGCAGATCAAGGACCCGCGGCTGGGCATGATCACGATCACCGACGCGCGGATCACGGCCGATCTGCGCGAGGCGACCGTGTTCTACACCGTGCTCGGCGACGCGGCCGCCCAGGCGGGCACCGCGGCCGCGCTGGAGAGCGCGAAGGGTCTGCTGCGCTCGACCGTCGGCAAGGCGCTCGGGCTGCGGCACTCACCGAGCCTGGCGTTCGTGCACGACGACGTGTCCGACCAGGTCAAGCACATCGACGAGCTGCTGGCCAGCGCGCGCAGCGCCGACGCCGAGGTCCAGCGCCTCGCGGCCGGCGCGCACTACGCGGGCGACTCGCAGCCCTACAAGGTCGACGACGAGGCCGAGGCGGACGACGTGGACGCCGAGGACGAGGTCGTCGTGGGCCAGGACCGGCGGTGAACGCCGCGACGGCCGCCGTGCACCCGTCGCAGGATGCGTGGGCGGCGGCCGTCGCGGCGTTGCGCGGGCTGCCGCCCGGCGCGCGGGTGCTGCTCGCCTGCCACGTGAACCCCGACGGCGACGCGCTCGGCAGCATGCTCGGCGTCGCGCTCGGGCTGCGCGCGGTCGCGGGCGAGCTCGGCATCGGGCACCTCGCGGCCACGTTCCCCGGGCCGATGCGCCTCCCCGCGCCGTTCGACACGCTGCCCGGCACCGACCTGCTCGTCGCCGAGGAGGACGCCGACCCGGCGCCGGACGCGATGCTCGTGTTCGACGTGGCGAGCATCGAGCGGCTCGGCGGCCTGGCCGACCGGCTGCGCGCCGCGCCCGTCGGCATCGTGCTCGACCACCACGCCTCCAACCCGGGCTTCGGGCGGATCAATCTCGTGGACCCCGCGGCGGCCGCCACGTCGGTGCTCTCCGACGGGTTGCTCTCCCGCCTGGGCGTACCGCTGGACCCCGCCATCGCCGAGTGCCTCTACGTGGCCCTGGCCACCGACACCGGCTCGTTCAAGTTCGCCTCCACCACCCCGGCCGTGCACGAGCTCGCGGCGCGGCTCATCGCGACCGGCATCGACGTCGGGGAGATCTCGCGGCGCCTGTTCGACACGCGGCCGATCGGGGCGCTGCGGCTCTTCGGCGTCGCCCTCGCCCGCACGGTCCTCGAGCCCGAGGCGGCGGGCGGGCTGGGGCTCGCGTGGACGTACCTCACTGTCGACGACCTCGCCGCCCACGACCAGCCACCACCGGCCGTCGAGGCGCTCATCGACACCGTGCGCACGGTCGCCGAGGCCGACGTCGCGTGCGTGGTCAAGCCGGTGCGCGCGGGGGAGTGGTCGGTCTCGTTGCGCAGCAAGGGTGCCGTCGACGTGAGCGCCGTGGCCGTGGCCCTGGGCGGCGGCGGGCACCGCTTCGCCGCCGGGTTCAGCGCGTCCGGGCGCGTCGAGGACGTGCTCGACGCCGTCCGCGGGCTGCTGCCGGCCCCGGCCGGGCTCAGGGTGAACTCCGGGAGAATCTCCGGGACATAACGGCTGGCCCGGACACATCCGTTGCGGTGACAATCGATACATGGACCGACCCGAGCTTGCCGCGGAGGTCGACCGGGCCTGGGCCCGGCCGGTAGTGCTGACACCCGTCTTCGCCCTCATCTCGCTCGTCGGGGGCGCCTCGCCGTCGTTCGGGCTGCGGGCCAACCTGCTCGTCCTCGCCACCGGCGGGGTGCTGTTCTGGCTCGGCATGTCGGCCGCGGTGCCGCGCCGGGCGTCGCCGGCCCGGCTGCCGCGCGGGGCGGCCTGGTGGCTGGTGCCGCTGCTGCTCTTCGGCATCGTCGAGGGCGCGACGTTCCTCAACGGGTCGCACTCGTACCCGACCCTCTCCCGCCTCGCCGACCCGGTGCTCGAGCACTACTGGGCCCGCGCGGCCGCCTACTTCGGCTGGCTGTGGGCGTTCTGGGCGATGGTGCGCCGGTGAGCGCCGGGCAGGTGCTCGTCGCGGCGCTGTTCACCGTGGCGCTCGGGCTCTTCGCGGCGGTCGAGATCGCCTCCCGGCGCGAGGGCTCGCGGGTGCCGGGCATCGGCGACGTGTGCGGGGTCGTCATGCGCTACCGCGTGGGTCCGCTGCCCGTCGGCCGCATCGCCATGTTCGGCTTCTGGTGGTGGCTCGGCTGGCACTTCCTGGCCCGCTGAGCTGGGAAATTGATCTTTCGCGACAGCGACACGCCGTTCCAGATCGCGGGATAACGTCGCACATACTGGACCTGAACGATAACTTAGGGATATGCGCACAGTACGAATTCTTCGCTGCCCGTCCCGGGCGCGCCGCTCCTAGGCGGCGGAACCGGCGGCGGGTGACACGGCCCGATCAACTCTGCCGGAAGCGAGTCAATACGTGCGCAGCCACCACTGTCAGCAGGCCGACACCACCCACGTCGGTCTCCTTGGCGTGTGCGGCGCGTGTCTACCGGTGACCCCGGCGCGACCGAGTACGCACCGACCATCAGCATCATGCTCCAGAGGAGACCAGCGTCATGCCTGACCAGCAGAAGCCCCAGCCGAAGCCGCAGGAGCCGGCCGCCGACACCCGCGAGCGTGCCCGCGCCGCGCTGCAGATGTCCATGGACCGCCGCGGCTGAGCACCTGATCCGACGCAAGCTCCGGGAAGCCGGGACGCCCTGTGTGACGTCAAGGTTTCCCGGAGGTTGTGCCGCCCGGTAACTGCCGAGAGCACTACCAGACCTTACGATGACCGAGTGACGGTCGATCAGGTTCCCACGATGCGCCGGGTGGCCGCGCTGGCCATCCCGGCGCTCGTGGTACTCGCCGCCGAACCCCTCTACGTCCTCGTGGACACCGCCGTCGTCGGCCACCTCGGGCGCACCCAGCTCGCCGGGCTGGCCATCGGCGGCTCCGTCATGTCGTTCGCCGTGTGGCTGGGCACCGTGCTCGCCTACGGCACCACCGGCCGCGCCGCCCGCCGCTTCGGGGCCGGGCAGCGTGCGGAGGCGGTGGAGGAGGGCGTCCAGGCCTCCTGGCTCGCGCTCGGCGGCGGCGTCGTCATCCTGCTCGTGCTCGAGGCCGCGGCCGGCCCGCTCACCCGCGTCCTCGCGGGCGGGGCGGGCGAGGTCGCGTCCACCGCCGAGGGCTGGCTGCGCATCGCCGCGCTCGGCGCGCCCGGGCTCATGCTCGGCACCGCCGGCAACGGCTGGATGCGCGGCGTGCAGGACACCCGCCGCCCGCTCTACTACGTGCTCGCCGCCAACGCGCTCTCCGCCGTGCTGTGCCCGCTCCTGGTGTACCCGGCCGGCCTCGGCCTCACCGGCTCCGCCGTCGCCAACATCACCGCCCAGACCGTCGTCGGGCTGCTGTTCGTGCGGGCGCTCGTGTCCGAGCGCGTCGCGCTGCGCCCGCACCTCGCGGTCATCGGCCGCCAGCTCGCGCTCGGGCGCGACCTGCTGCTGCGCGGCGCCGCGTTCCAGGCCTGCTTCCTGTCCGCGTCCGCGGTCGCGGCCCGCTTCGGCGACGCCGCGCTCGCCGCGCACCAGATCGCCATCCAGCTGTTCTTCTTCACCGCACTCGCCCTCGACGCGCTGGCCATCGCGGCCCAGTCGCTCGTCGGGGCCGCGCTCGGGGGCGAGCGCGTCGCCGAGGCGCGCCACCTCGCCCGGCGGATCACGGTCGCCGGGCTCATCGCCGGCGCCGGGTTCGCCGTGCTCGTCGCGGCCGCGCTGCTCGCCGTGCGGCCGTGGTTCGGGGCCGACCCGGAGGTGTACGCCCAGGCGCGCCACGCCTGGTGGTTCTTCGTGGCGATGATGCCGGCCGCGGGCGTCGTGTTCGCCCTCGACGGGGTCTTCCTCGGCGCCGGGGACGTCGGCTACCTGCGCAACCTCACGCTCGTCAGCGCGCTGGGCGGGTTCCTGCCGGGGATCTGGCTGGCGTACCTGCTCGGCGCCGGCCTGCGCGGCGTGTGGGCGGCGCTCACGCTGTTCATCGCGCTGCGCCTCGCCGGGCTGCTGTGGCGGCTCGCGGGGGACCGCTGGGCGGTGGCCGGCGCCGTACGATGACGCCGTGCTGACCGAGGCGCAGGTCGAGGCCGTCGCCCACGTGCGCGGTCGCGGCGGGGCCCCGGCCCTCGGCGTCGACGCGCCCATCACGATCAACTTCCACCCGGACCGCAGCGCCGGCGGCGGCACCGTCATCGGCGGCCTCCTCGCCGACGGGCGCTTCCGCAGCCAGTTCGAGACCGGCATCTCCAACGGCGGCCTGACCGCGTTCCCGGGCGGCGACCGCGACCGCTGGGAGGAGCGGATGTTCGGCGGCGCCTACCAGCGGCCCGGCGTGCGCGCGCCCGATCGCCCGAAGTACGGCGCGCTCAACCTCCTGCACCACGACGACGGCGCCGCGCCCCGCTTCGGCTCGGCCCACCTGCGGCTGCGCCCGCACGTGCGGCAGTGGGCGACGTTCACGTTCGGCGACAGCGCCGGGCACCCGACCGAGGCCGGGACCGCCGACGCGTTCGGCGCCGTGCTCGCCGCGCTGCACGCCCGCCACGGCGCGGACGCGCTGAGCCGGCCGCGGCCGGCCGCGCCCGGGCGCGCGCTGGACGACTACGTCGAGGCCCAGATCCACGGCCCCGTGCGCCTGGCCGACGACGTCGAGGCGCTGGTGCTGGACAGCTGTTTCAAGAACTCCGGATGCGGTACCGCCGAAGCCTCGGCCGAGCTCACCGCGCGCTACGGGCTGGCGGTCGAGTGGCGCCCCGGATTCCGCCTCGCCCCGGCCGACATCCCGGCCGAGTTCCGCGGGCCCGAGATCCCGGTGCTCGCCCGCTCGCTGTGTGCGCACTACGGTGTGCCGATCGTGGACCCGGCGCTGATCGGGGCGGCCGCCCGCGACCCGGGGCCCTGGGGCTCCCCGCCCGAGGTACTGCAGTCGCTCAAGTACTTGTGGCACTGCCTCGTGCAGTTCGGCTGACCGTTAGGGTGTCGCGCATGGCTCAGAAGGCGGCGACCCCGGGCGGCCTTGTCGTCGTCGACAAGCCCGGCGGCATGACCTCGCACGACGTCGTGTCGCGCATGCGCCGGATCGCGCGGACGCGGCGGGTCGGGCACGGCGGCACCCTCGACCCGATGGCCACCGGCGTGCTCATCGTGGGCGTGGAGAAGGCGACGCGGCTGCTGACGTACGTGATCGGGAGCACGAAGGAGTACACGGCGACGATCCGCCTCGGCGAGTCCACGGTCACCGACGACGCCGAGGGCGAGGTCGTCGCGCGCACGGACGCCTCGACGGTCACCGACGCGGACCTCGACACCGCCCTGGCCCCGCTGCGCGGCGACATCCTGCAGGTCCCGAGCGCCGTGTCGGCCATCAAGGTCGGCGGCGTGCGCTCCTACCACCGCGTCCGCTCCGGCGAGGAGGTCGCGCTCGCGGCCCGCCCCGTGACCGTCTCCCGCCTCGACGCGCTCGCCGTGCGCCGCATGGGCGCGCACGTGGACCTCGACGTGGACGTGGCCTGCTCGTCGGGCACGTACATCCGCGCCCTCGCGCGCGACCTGGGCGCGACTCTCGGCGTGGGCGGGCACCTGACGGCCCTGCGGCGCACCGCGGTGGGCGCCTTCACGCTGGCCGAGGCCGCGACCCTGGACGAGCTCGCCGCGCTCGAGGACCCCGTGACCATGCCGCTGCCCGCCGCCGCGGACCGCTGCTTCCCGCGCCGGGACGCCTCGCCGGACGAGGCCCGGGTGCTGTCGCACGGCGGGCCGCTCGCGCCGATCGGGATCGCGGAGCCCTACGCGGTCTTCGCCCCGGACGGCACCGTGCTCGCGATCGTCCAGGAGCGCGACGGCAAGGCCCGCCCGGAGATCGTGCTCGTGCCCTAGCGGGCAGCGCCGAAATGCCGGGCCGCGCCGAAATGCCGGGCGCTGCCGCGCCGCGACATTTCGGATTTATACCCCGACGGGTCATAAGACATGGATCCAGGGCGATCCGCCGCGCCGCCGGGAAGGGCGGCGGGGCGGCCAAGTAGGCTCAGCGGCATGCAGCGGTGGCGGGGAACCCAGGCGGCGCCCGGGGGATGGGGTCGCGCGGTCACGACGATCGGGGTCTTCGACGGCGTCCACCGCGGCCACCAGCAGATCATCGGCCACGCCGTGAAGCGGGCCGGCGAGCTCGGCGTGCGCTCGGTCGTCGTCACGTTCGACCCGCACCCGGCCGAGGTCGTGCGCCCCGGCTCGCACCCGGCCGTGCTCACCGAGCCCGCGCGCAAGGCGGAGCTCATCGAGGCGCTCGGCGTCGACGTGCTGTGCGTGATCCCGTTCACGGCGGAGTACTCGCGGCTGGAGCCGGAGGAGTTCGTCCACGACGCGCTCGTCGAGCACCTGCACACGGCCCTGGTCGTGGTCGGCGAGAACTTCCGCTTCGGCCACCGGCAGGCCGGCGACGTGGAGCTGCTCACGCGGCTCGGGCGCACGTTCGGGTTCGCGGTCGAGGGAGCGCCGCTCGTCGCGGACGAGGGGACGGTGTTCTCCTCGACGTACATCCGAAGCTGCGTCGACGCGGGTGACGTCGTGGCGGCGGCGCGCGCGCTCGGACGGCCGCACCGGCTCGAGGGTGTCGTGGTGCGGGGTGACCAGCGGGGTCGCGAGCTGGGCTTTCCCACCGCGAACCTGCTCGTCCCGGCCCGCTCGGCGGTGCCCGCGGACGGCATCTACGCGGCCTGGCTCAACCGGGACCGCGACGGCGCCCGGCTGCCGGCGGCGGTGTCGATCGGCACCAACCCGACCTTCTCCGGCAAGGAGCGGCGCGTCGAGGCGTTCGTGCTCGACTTCGAGGGTGACCTCTACGGCGAGCGGGTGAGCCTCGACTTCGCCGACCGCCTGCGCGAGCAGCGCGTCTACCAGGGCATCGAGCCGCTCATCGCGCAGATCGCGGAGGACGTCGAGCAGACTCGTGACGTGCTGCGCAACGGTCCGATGCAGGCGTGAACCGGCCGGTCTGTTAGCCTTGGATTGACGCCGGGTGACCGGCGGGGGTCAGGCTGCCTGCACGACGCCGCGGGAGCCGGCCGACGAATCCACGGCAAAGGGAGATTATGGCGCTCGACTCTGCGCAGAAGACCGAGATCATGGGCAAGTACGCGACCGCCGAGGGCGACACCGGTTCGCCGGAGGTCCAGGTGGCGATGCTGACCAAGCGGATCGCGGACCTCACTGAGCACCTCAAGCAGCACAAGCACGACCACCACAGCCGCCGCGGCCTGCTCCTGCTGGTCGGCCGGCGCCGCCGCCTGCTGAACTACCTGCAGCGCAGCGACATCGCCCGCTACCGCTCGCTGATCGAGCGGCTCGGCCTGCGGCGATAACGACTCGCAAACGGGGGAGTGGCGGAGATCCGCCGCTCCCCCGTCGAGTAGTGACACACTGAAATGGCAGCGCCCCGCCGAGCGGGTCGGCGCACCGGTCCTCGGTAGTGGCTTCCGGGTGAAGGACTCACCCCGTGAGCTTCGATCGAAGACCGGCCGCAGACAGCTCCGCCGAGGGCGAACCAACGACCCAAAAGGGAGCTACACCACACATGACCGAGCAGAGCACTCTCGGTACCCACAGCAGCAAGGCCGTCATCGACAACGGCTCGTTCGGCACCCGGGAGATCACCTTCTCCACCGGGCGCCTCGCCCGTCAGGCGGCCGGCTCGGCCCTGGCCCAGCTCGGCGAGACCGTCGTGATGTCCGCGACGACCGCCGGCAAGCAGCCCAAGGAGCAGTTCGACTTCTTCCCGCTCACGGTGGACGTCGAGGAGCGCATGTACGCGGCCGGGCGCATCCCCGGCTCCTTCTTCCGCCGCGAGGGCCGGCCGAGCGAGGACGCGATCCTCACCTGCCGGCTCATCGACCGCCCGCTGCGCCCGTCCTTCGTCAAGGGCCTGCGCAACGAGGTCCAGGTCGTCGAGACGGTTCTCGCGCTCGACCCGGCCCACCCGTACGACGTCGTGGCGATCAACGCCGCCTCGCTGTCGACCAAGCTGTCGGGCCTGCCGTTCTCCGGCCCGATCGGCGCGACCCGCATGGCCCACATCGACGGGCAGTGGGTGGCGTTCCCGACCGTCGAGGAGCTCGGCCGGGCCACCTTCGACATGGTCGTGGCCGGCCGGGTCCTGCCTGACGGCGATGTCGCGATCATGATGGTCGAGGCCGAGGCCACCGAGCACACCGTCGCCCTCGTCGCCGGTGGCGCGCCCGCGCCGACCGAGGAGGTCGTCGCCGGCGGTCTCGAGGCGTCCAAGCCCGCGATCCGCGAGCTGTGCCGGGCCCAGGCCGAGCTGGCCGACGTGGCCGCGAAGCCGGTGCAGGAGTTCCCGACCTTCCTCGACTACCAGCCCGACGCCTACGAGGCCGTCGCCGGCGCGGTGAAGGACGAGGTCGCCGAGGCCCTGCGCATCGCCGGCAAGGCGGAGCGCGAGGAGGCCCTCGACCGGGTCAAGGAGGCCGCCTTCGAGCGCGTCGCCGGCCAGCTCGAGGGGCGCGAGAAGGAGATCGGCGCCGCGCTGCGCTCGCTGACCAAGAACGAGGTCCGCGCCCGCGTGCTGCGCGAGCAGGTCCGCATCGACGGCCGCGGCCCGCGCGACATCCGGCCGCTGACCGCCGAGGTGCAGGTCCTGCCCCGCGTGCACGGCTCGGCGCTGTTCGAGCGCGGCGAGACGCAGATCCTGGGCGTCACCACGCTGAACATGCTGCGCATGGAGCAGACGCTGGACACCCTGGCGCCGGAGAAGTCCAAGCGCTACATGCACAACTACAACTTCCCGCCGTACAGCACCGGTGAGACCGGCCGCGTGGGCGCCCCGAAGCGGCGCGAGATCGGCCACGGCGCGCTCGCCGAGCGGGCCCTGATCCCGGTCCTGCCGACGCGCGAGGAGTTCCCGTACGCGATCCGGCAGGTCTCCGAGGCGCTGGGCTCCAACGGCTCGACCAGCATGGGCTCGGTCTGCGCCTCCACCATGGCGCTGCTGTCGGCCGGCGTGCCGCTCAAGGCGCCGGTCGCGGGCATCGCGATGGGCCTGATCTCCGACGAGGTCGACGGCAAGACGTCGTACGTCACGCTGACCGACATCCTCGGCGCCGAGGACGCGTTCGGCGACATGGACTTCAAGGTCGCCGGCACCCGTGAGTTCGTCACCGCGCTGCAGCTGGACACCAAGCTCGACGGCATCCCGTCGGACGTGCTGGCCGGCGCCCTGCAGCAGGCCCACGACGCGCGGCACGTCATCCTCGACGTGATGGCCGAGGCGATCGAGTCGCCGGCGGGCATGAGCCAGTACGCGCCGCGGGTCACCACGGTGCGCATCCCGGTCGACAAGATCGGCATGGTGATCGGCCCCAAGGGCCAGACCATCAACGCGATCCAGGACGAGACCGGCGCCGAGATCAGCATCGAGGACGACGGCACGATCTACGTCGGCGCGACCGACGGCCCGTCGGCCGAGGCCGCGGTCGAGCGGATCAACGCGATCGCCAACCCGACCATGCCGAAGGTCGGCGACAAGTTCCTCGGCACCGTGGTGAAGACGGCCGCGTTCGGCGCGTTCATCTCGCTGCTGCCCGGCCGCGACGGCCTGCTGCACATCTCCAAGGTGGGCAACGGCAAGCGCGTCGAGAAGGTCGAGGACTTCCTCAACGTCGGCGACAAGGTCGAGGTGCAGATCGCGGACATCGACAACCGCGGCAAGATCTACCTTGACAAGGTGCTGGCCGAGGGCGAGCAGCCGCCGGCGCCGGCCGAGGGTGGCGAGCGCCCGGCCCGCAGCGGCGGCGACCGTGGCGACCGCGGTGACCGTGGTCCGCGGCGCGACCGTGGCGACCGCGCTCCCCGCCAGTCCGCCGAGGGTGGCGAGGGTGGCGAGGGTGGTGCCCCGGCCGGCGAAGAAGGCGGCGAGGGCGGCGAGTTCCGTCGTCGGCGCAGCCGGCGCGACTGACCTATGGCGAGTCGAGCAACGACCCAGACGTTGTCCGACGACCCGCTGGGCGGCACGGTACGCCGTACCGTGCTGCCCAACGGGCTGCGGATCCTGACCGAGTCGATTCCCGCGATGCGGAGCGTCTCGTTCGGGGTCTGGGTCGGCATCGGCTCGCGGGACGAGACGCCCACGCTGTCGGGCGTCTCGCACTTCCTCGAGCACCTGCTGTTCAAGGGCACCAAGCGGCGCACCGCGCTGGACATCTCCGCGCAGATCGAGGCGGTCGGCGGGGAGACCAACGCGTTCACCGCGAAGGAGTACACGTGCTACTACGCGCGGGTGCTCGACGCGGACCTGCCGCTGGCCATCGACGTCGTCTGTGACCTCGTGACCGACTCGGTGCTGACCGAGGCGGACGTCGAGGTCGAGCGCGGGGTGATCCTCGAGGAGATCGCCATGCACGACGACGAGCCCGGCGACGAGGTGCACGACGTCTTCACCGAGGCCGTGTACGGCACGCACCCGCTCGGCCGCCAGATCTCCGGCACCGTGGCGAGTATCTCGGCGTTGACGCGCAAGCAGATCGACGGCTTCTACCGCCGCCGGTACCGCCCCGAGACCATGGTCATCGCCGCCGCGGGCAACCTCGACCACGCCAAGGTGGTCCGGGCCGTCCGCGCGGCGTTCGACCGGGCCGGCTGGGGCGACGCGGCCGTGCCCGCGCCCCGGCGCTCGCGCACCGCCAAGGTGCCGACCCGCTCCGGGCAGGTCGTCGTGCGCAACAAGGACACCGAGCAGGCGCACCTGGTGCTGGGCTGCTCGGGCTACCCGCGCCAGCACGAGGACCGCTGGGCGCTCGGCGCGCTCAACAACGTGCTCGGCGGCGGCATGTCGAGCCGGCTGTTCCAGGTGATCCGGGAACAGCGCGGCCTCGCCTACTCGGTGTACTCCTTCACGTCGCAGTACAGCGACGCCGGGCTCTTCGGCGTGTACGCCGGGTGCGCGCCCGGCAAGGTGGAGGAGGTCCTCGCCATCACCCGCGAGGAGCTCACCCGGATCGCGGCCGAGGGCCTCACCGACGCCGAGGTCGAGCGGGGCAAGGGCATGCTCAAGGGCGCCGTGGTGCTCGGGCTCGAGGACACCGGCTCCCGCATGAGCCGGCTGGGCAAGGGCGAGCTGCTGTACGACGAGCTGCTCTCCGTCGACGAGGTGCTGCGCCGCGTCGACGAGGTCACCCCCGAGCAGGTCCGCAAGGTCACCGAGGAACTGCTGGCGCGCCCGATGTCGCTGGCCGTCATCGGCGACTTCGAGCAAGGGGCGTTCGCGGACGCCCTGAGCTGACCCGCTAGTTTGGTCGCGTGACTGAGATGATCCGGGTCGGGGTGCTGGGTGCGCGGGGCCGCATGGGCACCGAGGTGGTCAACGCTGTCAGCGGCGCCGACGACATGGTCCTCGTGGCCGCGGCCGACGCGGGCGACGTCCTCGAGGACGTGCGGGGCGTCCAGGTGATGGTGGACTTCACCACGCCCGACGCCGTGTTCGCCAACATCGACTTCTGCCTCGAGCACGGCATCAGCATGGTGATCGGCACCTCCGGGTTCACCGCCGAGCGGATCGAGCTCGTGCGGGACAAGGTCGCCGCCCACCCGGAGCTCGGGGTCGTGATCGCGCCGAACTTCGCCATCGGGGCGGTGCTGCTGATGGAGTTCGCCGCCAAGGCCGCCCGGCACTTCGAGTCGGTCGAGATCGTCGAGATGCACCACCCCAAGAAGATCGACGCCCCGAGCGGCACCGCCCTGCGCACCGCGCAGATCATCGCCGAGGCGCGCGCCGAGGCCGGCCTGGGACCGGTCCCCGACGCGACCAAGGAGGAGATGGCCGGCGCCCGCGGCAGCGACGTCGAGGGCGTCCGCGTGCACGCGCTGCGCGCCACCGGCCTGGTCGCCCACCAGGAGGTGCTCTTCGGCACCGCGGGGGAGACCCTGACGCTGCGGCACGACTCCTACGACCGGGTCTCGTTCATGCCGGGTGTACTGCTGGCGGTGCGCTCCGTCATCACCCGCCCGGGCCTCACGGTCGGGCTCGGCGAGCTGCTCGGCTGATCGTCCACATCCTGGGAACGGCGGGCCTCCATTGGGCCGCAACACCGTCACGCCCCGATAACGGGCGCTTCCTCGAGTGACGTGTGCCACCGTACCTGCGGCACCAGCAGATCATCGATGTCCAGCGAGCGCCCGACCCCGTCGGGCGCCCAGCCGGCCCCTTCGAGAAATCGACGCGTAACACCGTCGTCAGCGAACGTCCACGCAAGCGCTGTCGTGAATCCGTCAGACCGCCACAAATCCACACTTGCCGCCAGTAAACGGCTGCCGTGGCCGCGGCGCCCCCAACGGGGCTCGACCAGCACGTCCGTGATCGCCGCGGCGGACGCAAATGCCTTGTCAAGGACGGTGTGATCTTCGTCCGGGGCGAGCACGCTGTCGTCTGCCGGACCTGACGCGGCAAAACCCACGACGTATGCTGACTCTGGCGTGGAGCCGGGCGAATCGACCTGTTCCACCGCCACGAGCACCCGGTGCTTCGGACTCGGTGGCTCCGCGATTGCGTCTCGCCACCTGCGGGTAATCCAGTCCTCGTCCAGACGGTCGAGGATGTGTTTGGGCAGCAGTCGCCGATACGCGACCCGCCAGGTCGAGAGTTGGACACGCGCGATCTCGACGACGTCGTCGAGCCGCGCCGGACGGACGAACCCGAGCGTCATGAAGCAGCAGCCTACGGATTTTGTGTGAAGCACGACTCGGCGGGGTAGCGCCCGCACGTCACAGTTCGGCCTGCGAGACCGTTGGGTCTTCTGTGACGGGACTCTGAGGCTTTGATGGCAGTCTCGGCCTAGTTGGATGTCGGCAGCGGTGAGCAGGAGGGCAGATCAGGTGGCGGAGCGGGGACGGGACGCCGAAGCGAGCGCCGTCCGGCCCAGGCTGCGGCCCGGCGTCCGGAAGGCGCTCATCGTGGTGGCCGTCTGGGCCGTCGTGTGGGGCTTCCTGGTGGTGGCCGCGGCACACAACGGGTTCTTCGACCTCAAGGTCTACTACGGCGCGATGGACTACTGGGTCAACCGCGGCGGAGACATCTACGACTACCTGACGCCCGGCACGCCGTACGGCTTCACGTATCCGCCGTTCGCCGCCGCGCTCATGACGCCGATGTCGCTGATCAGCTGGAACACCGCCATCGCGATCAGCGTGACCATGAACGTGGTGGCCATGCTCGCGATCTTCACCTGGCTGCTCGGCCCGGTGTTCAAGCGGCAGGGCTGGTCGTACTGGTACGCGATGGGCATCGCCATGGCGCTCGCCGCGGCCTTCGAGCCGGTGCGCGAGACCGTGAACTTCGGCCAGGTCAACATCCTCGTGCTGTTCCTCGTGGTCGCCGACGTGATGCTGCTGGTGCGCAACGGGCACAAGCTCGGCGGCATCGGCATCGGCCTGGCCACGGCGATCAAGCTCACCCCGGGCGTCTTCATCGTCTACCTGGTGATCACCCGCCGCTGGCGCGCCGCCGCCGTCTCGGCCGCGACCGCCACGGCCGCGACCTGGCTCGCCGCGACGTTCGCCCCCGACGCCTCCCGCGTCTTCTGGACCGACGCGGTGTGGAACACCGACCGCGTGGGCTCGCCGACGTTCGTGTCGAACCAGGCGCTCACCGGCCTCGTCGGGCGGATCTTCAACCCGGAGCCGATGAAGCCGCTGTGGCTGCTGCTCGTGCTGATCACGCTCGCGGTGTGGTACTGGCGCGCCCGCCGTGCCGTCAAGCACCGCGACGAGGTCGCCGGGCTGGCCCTGACCGGGCTCGTCGGGTGCATGGTCAGCCCGATCACCTGGATCCACCACCTCGTGTGGACGATCCCCGCGATCGTGGTGCTCTTCGACTACGCGACCGACCGCTCACTCGACCCCCGGCGCCGGCGCAACCTCGCGATCCTCTTCGGGTTCTCGTTCGCGCTGCTGTGCAGCCGCACGCCGTGGGCCTTCCACGCGAAGTTCGACGGGCTCGGCCTGATCGGCAGCAACGCGTACATCCTGCTGATGATCGGCCTCCTGTTCGGCCTGCCGATCCGGGAGCCCGCGGACACCGGGGCGAGCCAGCGGCCTTCGGGCAAGCCGGGAGAGGCGGGCGGCCCGAGCGTCGAGGACGTGCCCGATCCCGATCTCGTGGAGATCGACCGCAAGGTGACGGAGGCGTTTCACGCGCGGGAGGAGCCGCGGCGGCCGTTGGTCGGCGCTTGACCGCTCTCTGCTCTGCTCGGCCCGGCGACTCCCTGCTGCTGCGGGGGTGCCGGGCCGCTCTGTTTGGCGATAGGTCGGGCCGCGTGCCGTGTCGGGCCGCGTGCCGTGTCGGGCCGCGTGCTCTCCGGTGCTCTTCGATAAGTCGGGCGCTCCGCGCACGACTTATCGGATTTATACCCCGACAGGCGAAATGCCGGAATCCAAATTCTGTCGTACCCTCGCGCTAGCCTCCTTGGCGATGAGCGAGTACCTGACGCTGACCCAGGCCCGCCGGATCGCCCTCGCCGCCTCGGGCTTCGCCGACCGGGTGCCCGGGGCCGTCCCCGAGCGCCGCCACCTGCGCCGCGTGCTGGAGCGCACGGGGCTGCTCCAGATCGACTCGGTCAACATCGTCCAGCGCGCGCACTACCTGCCCGCCTACAGCCGCCTCGGCCCCTACGACCCGGCCCTCCTGGACCGGCTGGCCTATCGCCGGCCGCGGGAGCTGTTCGAGTACTGGGCGCATGAGGCCTCCCTCGTGCCTGTCCGGCTCCAGCCGATGCTGCGCTGGCGCATGCGCTCCGGTGCCGCCTGGGGCCGTATGCAGCGCATCGCCCGCGAGCAGCCCGAACTCGTGCGCTGGGTGCTCGAGGAGATCCGTGCCAAGGGGCCGATCAGCGCCGCCGAGGTCGAGGGCGACCTGGTGCAGCCGCGGCGCAAGGACCACTGGGGCTGGAACTGGTCCGACACCAAGACCGCGATCGAGTGGCTCTTCTACACCGGCGAGGTGAGCGTCGCGCGCCGCAACTCCGCCTTCGCCCGCGTGTACGACGTGCCGGAGCGCATCCTGCCGCCCGAGATCGTGAACGCACCCACGCCGAGTGACGAGGAGTCGTACCGGGAGCTGGTCCGCGTCGCCGCCCGCGGCCTGGGCGTGGCCGCCGAGCCGGAGCTGCGCGACTACTTCCGGCTCCCGCTGGCCGGCGCCCGCCAGGCGATCGCCGACCTGGTGGAGGCCGGCGAGCTCGTGCCCGTCGAGGTCGAGGGCTGGACGCCGCGCGCCTACCTCCACGCCGAGGCCCGCGCCCCGCGCCGCATCACCACCGCGACCCTGGTGAGCCCCTTCGACCCGCTGATGTGGGAGCGCGCCCGGGTCGAGCGCCTGTTCGGGTTCAACTACCGCATCGAGATCTACGTGCCTCCGCTGCAGCGGTTGTACGGGTACTACGTCCTGCCCTTCCTCCTCGGCGACCGCCTCGTGGCCCGCGTCGACCTCAAGGCGGACCGCAAGGCCGGCGTGCTGCAGGTCCCGGCGGCGTGGATCGAGCCCCTGAAGGGCCGCGGCGCGCCGGCTCCGGGCGAGGTCGCCGAGGCGCTGGCGGCGGAGCTGCGGCGGTTCGCGGGCTGGCTGGGCCTGGGGGAGGTGGACCTGCCCCAGCGCGGCGACTTCGCCGAGCCCCTGGCCAAGGCGTTGTCCTCGTCGCCGCCGTAGGCCCTACCGCTTCGGCCTCGGCCACGGGCTCGCTCCGCGCTTTCAGGCCGTGCGCTCGTGTGCCGCGGCTACGGGCTCGCTCCGCGTGTCGGGTCGTGCGCTCGGGCCTCGGCTACGACGGTTGCGCCCCGCGCTTTCGGGCCGGCCGTGGGCTCGTCCGTGCGGGCGGGGGCGTCCCTTGCGGCTGCGGCGGCCAGGTCTCCTCGCGGCCGCGGCGGGTCCGTCGTGCATCAGGCACGTTGGAGCCGCGAAGGGCCCGGGGTGTCGTCCTTCGGATTGATCTCACGGGACTTCCGGATGGTCGATGGCTGGCCGGGCCGGTGTAGCTTGGTTTTGTGACGTCACCGATGTCGGCCCCAGTGCCCGGGTCACTCGAGGGAGTGCTGCCCGACGTGCCCGAGCTGGGCGCGCCCACCGCGCCCACGAGCGTGTCGCTGCCGCCGGTGTACCACTACGCCTACCAGCCCCCCAAGGGCCGCTTCCAGCGCCTGATCGAGCGCCTGCCCGCCTGGGCCGGCCCGGCCGGGGTGGGCGCACTGATCTCGGGTGGGGTGGCGTACACGCTGCTCATGAAGCCCACGAGCGCCGGCGCCTCGGATCCGCCGACGTGCCTGGTCAAGCTGCTGACCGGCTTCGACTGCCCGGGCTGCGGCGGGACCCGTGCCGCGTGGTACATGCTGCACGGCGACATCCCCGCGGCCGCCCACCACCACGCCATGCTGGTCTTCGCCGCCCCGTTCCTGGCGTACCTCTACGTGGCCTGGACCGTGAACAAGCTGAACCTGCGCTTCAAGCTGCCCATGCTGCGCATCTCGAACGGCGCGCTGATCGGCTTCCTGGTCGCCTGGCTGGTCTTCAGCATCCTGCGCAACCTGCCGTGGGCCCCGTTCACCTACTTCTTCGTCTAGCCACCCGCGCGCCCGTCGCGGCCCGGCCACGCGGACGGGTGTCGCCCGGTGACCCCGCGCGTCCGCGCCGCATTGCGCCCGCGCCGCCCGCTCCC
>NZ_JBEPEH010000035.1:0-134900 GCF_040300725.1 Dactylosporangium sp. NPDC000244 | reverse complement strand
GACGACATCTACAGCGCCAGCGCGGCCCAGACCGGCGGCGTGCGGCACATCCGGTTCGTGACCGACAGCTCGTGCAACATCTCCGTCACCGACGTCGCGATCGCCAACAGTGCGCTGGGCGACTTCGGCAACTCGGTGAACGCGATCAAGGCGCTCGGGTACAACCGGACCGATCGCAAGTACCTCATGTACGTCGACGCGACCGCCCTGTGCGGCGTGGCCTACGTGACCATCGACGACCGGCCGGGCCAGGAGAACTACAACAACTCCGGGGCCAGCTTCAGCCGGGTCGACTCGGGGTGCTGGGGTTCGGGGCCGGCGGCGCACGAGCTCACCCACGCCATGGGCGCGGTGATGAGCAGCTCGCCGAACCACACCGCCTACGGGCACTGCACCGATGACTACGACATCATGTGCTACAACGACGGGCCGGGCACGGTCCTGCGGGTCGTGTGCGCGGACCAGGCCCAGGACAACCGGCTGGACTGCAACAAGGACGACTACTTCAACACCAACCCGCCGGCCGGCTCATATCTGGCCACGCACTGGAACACGGCCAACAACCGCTTCCTGCTCACCACCGGCGGGTCGGGCGGGGGGTCGAAGACGGGCCCGGTGAAGCTCGTGCAGCTCGGCAAGTGCGTGGACGTGAACAACTCGGGCACGGCCAACGGTACGAAGATCCAGGTCTGGGGCTGCAACGGCACGGGCGCCCAGCAGTGGACGCTCCCGGGTGACGGCACCGTGCGCGCGCTCGGCAAGTGCCTCGACGTGACGTCGGCCGGCACCGGCAACGGCACGAAGCTGCAGCTGTGGGACTGCAACGGCACGGGCGCCCAGCAGTGGACGTACGTGTCCGGCACGCAGGCGCTGCGCAACCCGGCGTCGGGCCGATGCCTCGACGACCCGAGCAGCAGCACCGCCGACGGCACCCAGTTCCAGATCTGGGACTGCAACGCCACCAACGCCCAGCGGGTCACGATTCCCGCGTGACCCGATGATGGCCCGGCTCCAGGGGGAGGAGCCGGGCCATCACGTTCAGGCGGCGTCGACGGAGACCAGCAGGCCCTGGTTGACGGCGGCCATCAGCGCCTGCGAGCGGTTGTTCACGCGTAGCTTGCTGTAGAGCCGCGACACGTAGGTCTTCACCGTCGCCTCGGACACGGCCAGGCGCTGGGCGATCGTGGGCAGCGAGAGCCCGTCCCGCATCAGCGACAGCACCTCCTGCTCGCGCTGGCTGAGCAGGCCCGTCTGGCCCCGGCGGCGCGACAGCGCGGAGGACAGCCCGGGCGCGGTGAACGAGTGCGGGGCGACCGCGGCGTGGCGGATCGCGGCGAGGACCGACGGGATCGGGGCGGCCTTGGTGACGTACGCCGAGAGGCCGGCGTCCAGTGCCCGGTACAGCAGGTTGTCGTCGCTGACCGCGCTGAGCAGCACCACGCCGAGGTCCGGGCTCGCGGCGCGCAGCTTGCGGGCCAGGGAGATGCCGTCGGTGTCGGCGAGCGAGGCGTCGATCGTCACGACGTTCGCGGCGGTCTCGGCCACGACGCGCTCGGCCTCGGCCGCGCTGCCGGCCTCGCCGACGAGGGTGATGTCGGGAACCGTGGCCACGACCCGGTTGAGACCGAGACGGAGAAGGACGTGTTCGTCGACGGCGACCAGTCGGATCGTCATCAAGGGGCTCCTAAGCGAGGGTGTGGCCTGGGTGGTTGACGTTGCCCGACCAGCGTCGCAGCGGGAGCATCGGTGCAGCTAGAGGCTGCAATGGACCTGCGCTCGTCGGCACCCGTGCTGCAACGGGGGACAATCGGACACCGGCCGACACACGTCCTCAACTAGGCTGATTCGCATGTCCGACGTGGTGACACGGGTCCGTGCGCTGTGCCTCGCGCTGGCGGGCGTGACCGAGCACGTCAGCCACGGCACGCCGCTGTTCAAGCGCGGGAAGAAGGCCTTCGTCCAGGTCTGGCCGGACGGTCATCACCAGAACCGGTTCCCGCACCTGTGGTGCGCCGCGCCCGAGGGCGTGCAGGAGTTGCTCATCGAGCAGGATCCGCGGATGTACTTCCGGCCGCCCTACGTCGGACACCGGGGCTGGGTGGGCGTCGTGCTCACCGAGCCCGACTGGCAGGACGTGGAGGAGCGGATCGACTCGGCCTTCGAGTCCGTCGGCTGAGCCTCAGCTGACGAGCGCCAGGCGCATCTGGTCGGCCGGCTTGGGCAGGGTGATGCGCATCGTGGTGCCGCCGCCCGGGGTCTCGTCGATGACGAGCGTGGCGTCGTGCGCCTCGACGATGCGCTGGCAGGTCGCCAGGCCGATGCCGGAGCCCTCGACGTCGGTGCGCAGCCGGGTGAACATCTCCAGCACCCGCGGGCGGTCCTCCGCCGCGATGCCGATGCCGTTGTCGGCGATGTTCAGCGTCCAGCCCGTCTCCGACTCGCCGGCGGTGAGCGAGATGCGGCAGTCGCGGCCGCGGTCGCGGAACTTCAGCGAGTTGCTCACCATGTTCTGGATCAGCACGCGCAGCTGGGTGGCGTCGCCGACGACGGTGGGCAGCGGGCCGACCTCGACCTCGGCCTGGGAGGCGGCGATCGCAGTGCCGACGTCCTCGACCACCTGGCGGGCGATCGACTCGAGCGACACCTCGGTGAACGACGGCCGGCCGCCGAGGGAGGCGTGCGAGAGGACGTCCTCGATCATGCGCCACATCCGGGTCGCCGAGGACAGCGCCCGGTCGACGCAGCGCTTGCCGTCGGGGTCGGCGGCGACCGCCGGGATCTCGGAGAGCATCGCGACGAAGCCGAGCACGCCGGTGAGCGGGTTCTTGAGGTCGTGGCTGACCTGGCCGGCGAAGTGCTGCAGCGAGGAGTTGGAGCGCTGCAGCTCGCGGCTCGTGCGGTGCACCTTGTCCAGGGCCTGCTCGAGCATCTGGCCGTGCCGGTGCAGCTCCATCACGTCCATGACCATCCGGGCCAGCTTGTCCAGGCCCTCGCGCTGCTTGGCGTTGAGGTCGTGCGGCTCGGTGTCGAACACGCACAGCGTGCCCAGCACGTGCCCGTCGCGGTCGCGCAGCTGGGACGAGGCGTAGAAGCGGACGTCGTCGATCTCGCCGGTGACGAACGGGCTGTCGGCGAAGCGCGGGTCCTGCGTCGCGTCGCGCACGACCACCGTCTCGGGCTCGACCATGGTGATCGCGCACATGGAGTCCTCGCGGGAGCACGCGTTCGCCTCGAAGCCGAACGCGGCCATCTGGATCTGCTGGGACGCCGAGATGATGTTCACCACCGCGTTGGGCACGCCGCAGACGTACGCCGCCAGCTCCACCACCGAGGGCAGGTCGGGCAGCGGCGGGCCGCCGACGATGCCGTAGCCGGCCAGCGACTTGAGCCGCTCCTGCTCGTCGTCCGGGATCGGGAACGACTTCGGCTTGATGAACGCGGAGGTGCTCATGGGCCCGACCATAGGCGGGCAAAGTTGCAGCCGGTCGGAAACGGTGGCTCAACGGATGGGAAGGGAGATTCGGACGGTGACTCCCGGCCGGTCGACCGACGTGACCATGCTGCCGCCGTGCCGCGCGGCGATCTCGCGGCCGAGCATGAGGGCCAGGGCGCCGGTGCGGTGCTCGTCGGGCTGCTCGGGGTGCGGGATGCGCATGGACAGCAGCCGCTCGGGGGTCAGCGCGGCGCTCGTCGCCGCCGACACGACCACGCACCAGCGCCCGCCGGCGAACGAGGCCTCGATCTCGGCCGCGCCCATGAGCGTCACGATCTGCACGGCGGTGTGGAACAGCTCGCGCAGCAGCACGCGGTCGCCGAGGAGGTCCGGGCCGGCGGCGCAATGCAGCGGTACACCCGGAAAATCCAGCAGCTCGGGGACCGGCAACGGGGCCAGGTCCAGCGGCGACTCGGCCGTCTCCAGGCTGCTGAGCAGGAGCAGGTCGGCCACGATGACCTGCATGTGTTCCGCGTTGCGCCGGATCACGCCGATCGCGGCCTGACGGTCCTCGGCGGTGAGCGGCAGCGCGTCGTCGGACGACTCGAGCATCGTGGCGAACGTGATGATCGAGGTCAGCGGAGTGCGCAGCTCGTGCGACGCGACCCGGATGAACTCCGTGCGCAACTGGGCGAGGTCGGTGGCCGGTTCGTTGTCCGCCGGTTCGTTGTCCGCCGGTTCGTCGTCCATCAGCACCCGCTCGGTCCTCCGGAAACGTTACAGGACATGTCATTACATTGCGTAGGATATGGGTGTACCGACAGTAAGCGACAAGTGCCGCGTTCGCTGCCGGCGAGGAGTGCTTTGCGAGGAGAGACCGACCGCCTGGTCGACACCGGCCTCATCGAGGGTGCGGTGGTCGATCTGGTGGTGCGTGCGGCGAACGCGGCCACCGTAGTGGACGCGCAGCGGCTCGTGTCCGAGTTCCGCGCCTTCTCCGGCGTGCGCTCCGCCGACATCGTCCCGGCGGTGCTGCCGGTGCTCGGCGAGCTCGACCTGCTGGAGCGGCTGCCGGTCGGGCCCGCGCAGTGGGGCCAGGAGCTGCGGGTCGAGTTCAGCGCCGCGCCCGCCCGCACCGAGTTGCTCCCCGCCGCCGCCGAGATCGCCGCCGCCGCCGACCGCACGCTCGCCCAGCCCTGCCGCGCGGTGCCGCCCCCGCCGATGCACGGTTCGCCGCTGGCCTGGGCGATCACCGCCGGCGCCCGCGGGATGATCCTGATCGTGGACCCGGCCCGCGGCTGGAGCGCGCTGTCGGAGTCGTTCACCACGGTGCTCGGCTACGACCGGCACCGCCCGCCCGAGTTCCGGCTGCTGGACATCGTGCACCCCGACGACCGCCCCGCCGCCGTGGGCCTGTTCCTGGCCTGCTGCGCCGGGCGGACCCCCGAGCACGCGGTGGACCTGCGGGTGGGCACCGTCAACGGGCGCTTCCGCACCATCGAGGTCGGCGCGCGCAGCTTCGTCGACGATGCCGACGTCGGCGTGGTGGTCTTCTTCGGCCTCGACGTCACCGCCCAGCGCGACACCGAGCGCACCGCGCGCATCGAGCAGCAGCGGCTGGCCCGGCTGGTCGAGACGATGGACGACGGGCTGCTCATGCTCGACGACGAGGGCAGCGTGAGCCTGGCCAACCGGGCCGCGCACCGGCTGCTGGACACCGGCGTGCTCGACGTGAGCCCGGAGCACGACCCGGACGACGCCGAGCCGCTGGACTGGTCCCAGGTCATCGCGCGCACCATTGCCCGGCTCGGCCCGGCCGCGGCCCGCGTCGACCGGCTGCGCGCCGGGTTCCGCACCCGCCGCGCCGTGGTCGGCGAGGAGCTCGCGTTCGAGGACGGGCGGGTGCTGGAGCTGGACCTCGTGCCGGTCACGGGTCCGGCGGGCCCGGGCGGTACCGACGGCGGCACGCTCATCCACCTGCGCGACGTCACCGCCCGCGTGGCCGTGCGCCGTGGCCTGGAGGAGCGCAGCCGGGGCCTCGAGGAGCGCAACCAGGCGCTGGTCGAGGCGACCGCGCTCAACAACGAGTTCATCGCCAGCGTCTCCCACGAGCTGCGCGGGCCCCTGTCGTCCGTGGTCGCGTTCTCGCACCTGCTCGGCGACAGCACGAGCGGGGAGCTGTCGGAGGACCAGCAGACCTACCTCTCGGTCATCGACCGCAACGCCAACCGCCTCCTGCGCCTCATCGAGGACCTGCTGCTGCTGTCCCGCCTGGAGGCGCGCACGCTGCAGCTCAAGCCGACGCCCACCCGGCTGCCGGAGCTGCTCGGCGTCGCCGTCACCGAGCGGATCCCCGCGGCCCACGTGGCCGGCATCGACCTGGTGCTCGAGTGCGACGAGGGCCCGGACCTCGTCTGCGACGACACCCGCGTGCACCAGGTCGTGGACAACCTCGTCAGCAACGCCGTGAAGTTCACGCCCAGCGGGGGCCGTGTCACGGTGAAGGCCTGGCCCGGCGAGGACGGCGAGGGCTGGACCGTCTCCGTCGCCGACTCCGGGGTGGGCATCCCGGCCGCGGACCTGCCGCGGCTGTTCAGCGCGTTCTTCCGCGGTTCCAACGTGACCGCGGCGGTCGGGCGGCAGGTCATGCCCGGCACGGGACTCGGGCTGGTCGTCAGCCGGGCCATCGTCGAGTTACACGGCGGCAGCATCAGCGTCGCCAGCACTGAAGGGGTCGGCACGACGGTCACGCTGTCGTTGCCCACGCGACCGGCACGAAATGGGGGATGATCGTGAGCCGACTTCTCGTCGTCGAGGACGATCCGGATATCGCCATGGCACTGCGTCTGCTCCTGACGCGGGCGGGCCATCAGGTCGCGCACGCCAAGGACGGCCGGACAGGCCTGCGGGACGCGTACACCGAGCGGCCGGAGCTGGTGATCCTCGACATCGGCCTGCCGGGGATGGACGGCTGGCAGGTCCTGGAGCGGCTGCGCGACGTCAGTGACGTGCCGGTGCTGCTGCTCACCGCGCACGGCCAGGAGTCCGACAAGGTCCGGGGCCTGCGCGGCGGCGCGGACGACTACCTCACCAAGCCGTTCACCAACGCCGAGCTCGTCGCGCGCGTCGAGGCCCTGCTGCGCCGCAGCGCCGGGCCGGCGTCGTGGGCCGACGAGGTGTACGACGACGGCGTGCTGCGCATCGACCCGGCCGCCCGGCGCACGTTCGTGGCCGGCGACGAGGTGCGCCTGACGCCGACCGAGTTCCGGCTGCTCAACGTGCTCGTCCGGCACGCCGGTGCGGTGCTGTCGCCCAACCAGCTGCTCGCCCAGGCCTGGGACGACCCGACGGGCATCGGCCCGGAACGGGTGAAGTTCGCGGTGCTGCGGCTGCGGCGCAAGCTCGGCTGGACCGACCCGGACGCGTCGCCGATCGAGTCCGTGCGTGGGTTCGGGTACCGCTATCGCCGCCCCGTGATGGACCGGGCCGAGTAAGCGTGGGGCGATTTGTCAGCAATTGCCCCAGGCTCACGGGGCGCGGCGCGCGCGACGAACCGAGCCGCACCCCGGCGGGAACGATCGCGGCGACCGGGCCCGGCGAACCTGAAATGGTTCCGCCCCGACTCGTCCACGAAAAGAGTGCCTGATGATCGACCTCTCCGCCGACGGTCACGTCCACACCGCGTTCTCGTCCGGGCGCGACAGCGTCTCCGTGCTCGTCGCCGCGGCCGAGCAGGCCGGGCTCACGGAGCTGACCTTCGCCGACCGGGTGGGGCCGGACACGAGCTGGCTGCCGCCGTACCTCTCCTCGATCCAGCGGGCCCAGCAGCGCACCGACGTGACGCTGCGCCGCGGGGTCGAGGTCGAGGCGATCGGCATCGACGGGTGGCTCGCCTTCCCGTCCGACCTCAGCGGGCTCGAGGTCATCTCGGTCGGGCTCAACCGGCTGCCGCTGCCGGCCGGGCTGCTCAGCCCCGACGCCGTGCGCACGCAGATCGACGCCGGCGCGATGCGGGCGCTGGACGTCATCGACCAGGTCGTCACCGTCACCGGGCTGGCCGTCGAGCGGGTGTCGCGCTACGCGCCGACGCGCCTGGCCCGCCCGCTGGACTTCCTGACCCGCGCCGGGATCGAGGAGGCCGCGGTGCCGGACTCGGCCCTCGTCGAGCTGGTCGAGGCCTGCCGGGTCAACGGCACCGTGGTGGAGATCAGCGAGCGGCACCGGCTGCCCGGGCTGCGCCTGGTGCAGGCGTGCGCCGACTCCGGCGTGCGGCTCGTGGCGGCCAGCGACGCGGTGCGCGCCAGCGAGGTGGGCGGCTACCGGTACGTCCGTGAGATCACCGCGGGCGTCGTGCCCGCGACCGCGGCCGCCTGAGGCGAAAAGTCTGAACAAAACCGCAGATGAGCAGGGTGATCGGACCCGCCGTCGTTCGTGCCGAAACGGGCTAATGGCGGCGGGTCCGGCATTTAGGATCAAGGTGTGCCGAAGGATCGCGAACTCGTCCTCGTCTCCCTCCTTCAGGAGGCGACGCGGATCGCGAACGAAGCCGACGACATCCGCGACGCCGGGCTCCCGGTCATCAACGCGGTGTGCGCGGCGACCGGCTGGCCCGTGGGCCACCTGTGCCTGCCGGAGGAGCGCGACCGCCGGGTCTTCGTCTCCACCGACGTGTGGCACGAGGACGTGCCGGGGGAGTTCGCCGAGCTGCGCAAGGCCAGCGAGGACGTGCGCTTCCCGCTGGGAGCCGGAATCGTCGGGCGCGCCGCCAAGACCGGGCGCCCGCAGTGGGTCGCCGACCTGACCGCCGAGCCGACGCTGGTGCGCCCGGCCGTCGACGGGGTCGGCTCCGCCATCGCCTTCCCCATCACCGGGCGCGGGATCGTGGCCGCGGTGCTGGAGTTCTTCACCCGCGAGCCGGTCGAGCCGGACCCGGGCCTGCTGGAGATCATGGCCGACGTCGGCATCCAGCTCGGCCGGGTCGCCGACCGCATGGCCGCCCGCCAGGCGCTGCTGTTCGGCTCCCAGCGCCTCGAGCGCATCCTCGACAGCTGCGTCGAGGCGTTCGTGGCCATGGACGAGGGCGGCATGATCACCTCCTGGAACGCCGCCGCGGAGAAGGTGTTCGGCCTGTCCAAGGAGGAGGCGATCGGGCGGCGGCTGGCCGACACCATCGTGCCGCCGCAGTACCGCGAGGCCCACCACCTCGGCGTCGGGCGCTTCCTGACGACGGGGGAGAAGCGGGTCCTCGACAACCGCATCGAGATCACCGGCTGGCACGCCAACGGCTACGAGTTCCCGATCGAGCTCGCCGTCTGGGCGGTGCGGGACCCGATGATGGGCTGGACGTTCAACGCGTTCGTGCACGACATCACCGACCGCAAGCGCACCGAGGACGCGCTGCGCCACGCCTACGAGCACGAGCGCGAGGCCGTGTCCCGGCTGCGCGAGCTCGACGTGGCCAAGAGCGACTTCGTGGCCACGGTGTCGCACGAGTTCCGCACCCCGCTGACCAACGTCATCGGCCACCTCGAGGTGCTCACGTCCGGCGACGCCGGCCCGCTCACCCCGGCGCAGACGCGCATGCTCGGCGTCATCGGCCGCAACTCCGACCGGCTGCGCGCGCTCATCGAGGACCTGCTCACCATCTCCCGGGTGGAGGCCGGCGTCTTCGACCTCGAGCTGTGTGAGACCGACCTGCACGCGGTGCTCGCGGGCGCCTGCGCGGCCGTCGAGCCGCGGGCCAAGCGGCGCGGCCACCGGCTCGTGCTCGCCGTGGAGGGTCGGCTCGGCACCGTGGAGGCCGACCCCGAGCAGCTGCAACGGGCGCTGGCCAACCTGCTCGTCAACGGCGTGAACTTCACCCCGGACGGCGGGCTGGTCGAGCTGACCGCGCGCGTCGACGGCGAGCAGGTGGAGATCAAGGTCCGCGACAACGGCGTGGGCATCGACGCCGACGAGCAGCCGCAGCTGTTCACGCGCTTCTTCCGCGGCACCTTCGCGGTGCGGGAGGCGGTGCAGGGCGCGGGCCTCGGGCTGGCGATCACCAAGACGATCGTGGAGGGCCACGGCGGCGAGATCTCCGTGGACAGCCTGGTCGGGCACGGCACGACGTTCACGATCCGGATTCCGCGCGAGCGTCCTCTCTGGCTCTGACCGGCTCCTCCTGCGGCGTCCGGGCAAAAGGCTGCGTCTGTACGGTCTGGAAGCCGGTCCGCGTCATCTCGCCCCACACGTGCTTGCCGCCGCGCAGCGCCGACCACATGCCCATGACCCGCCACAGGGCGGTGAGCTGCCGGTAGCCCACGTTCTCGACGATGGAGGCGAGCACCGAGGCGACCAGGTCCGTCCACCGGTGGTAGCGGTGGAACGAGTACTCCTCGACGGTCAGCGCGATGAGGTTCAGCAGCAGCGCGTAGCCGTAGGCCACGGCGATGAACACGAGCGCGAAGTGCGTGTCGACGGCGCCGACCCAGAGGCCGAGCGGGACCAGGATCACCCCGGCGAGCTCGATCACCGGGGCCAGCAGCTCGAACAGCACGTAGTACGGCATCGCGACGAGGCCGATGCGGCCGTACCGCGGATTCAGGATCATGCCCTTGTGCTTGCCGAGGATCTCGGCGATGCCGCGGTGCCAGCGCCGGCGCTGCTTGCCCAGCACCTTCAGCGTGCTGGGCGCCTCGCTCCAGGAGACCGGCTCGGCCACGAACACGATGCGGTAGTCCCGCTTCTGCCGGCGCAGGTGCTTGTGCAGCCGCACCACCAGCTCGGCGTCCTCGCCGATGCAGTCGTGCGCGAGGCCGCCCACCTCGACGAGCAGGTCGCGGCGGAAGATGCCGAACGCGCCCGAGATGATGAGCAGCCCGCCCACGCGCGACCAGCCGGTGCGTCCGAGCAGGAACGCGCGCAGGTACTCGACCACCTGCACCCGCGGCAGCCAGCGCCGGGGCATCCGGACGTCGACGATGCGGCCCGCGACCACGGTGCAGCCGTTGGCGACGCGGATGACCCCGCCGGAGGCGACGGTGCGCACGGGGTCGTCGGAGAACGGCTTGGCCACCGAGAGCAGCGCCTGCGGGTCGAGGATCGAGTCCGCGTCGACCATGCACACCAGCGGGTGCTGGGCCACGTTGATGCCGGTGTTGAGCGCGTCGGTCTTGCCGCCGTTCTCCTTGCGCACGACCACGAGCGGGTCGGGCCGCTCCCCGGGCACGTGGATGGAGACGATGCCGCCGCGGGTCGGGGTCGCGTCGGGCACCACGCGGGGCACCTCGACGAGCCCGAACTCCTCCCGCAGCCGCTCGAAGGTGTCGTCGGAGGAGCCGTCGTCGATGACGATGACCTCGAAGACCGGGTACCGCAGCGCGAGCATCGCCTGGACCGACTGCACGATGCCGGCCGACTCGTTGTACGCGGGCACGAGCACCGACACGGGCTCGGTCAGGGGGCTGCGGTACGTCTCCTCGTGCCCGGCGAAGGGCACCCGGCGCAGATGGTGCACGAACTCGGCGCCGGCGAGCACGATCAGCACCAGGTAGCTGCTGTTGATGACCAGGAAGTACGTCAGGATGAAGACGTCCGTGACGGTCAACAGCTGTCTGACCCACTCGGCCATCACGTCGCCTCCTCGCTTCGCTCGTCGGCGCCGCTGATGGTCGACTGCGCTGGCTGGTGCCCGGCCCCTCCGCTTCGCTGCGGACCGGTCATCACGTCGCCTCCTCGCTTCGCTCGTCGGCGCCGCTGATGGTCGACTGCGCTGGCTGGTGCCCGGCCCCTCCGCTTCGCTGCGGACCGGTCACGGCACCGTCTGCTTCCGCTTGTCGTCGAGCTCCGCGGCGGCCAGGGCCTCGCGGGCGTGGGCGGCGCCGAGCAGCACCTCGGGGTCGGGCTCCTCGTCGGGGTCGGCGCTGTGCCGGGGGCGCACGTGCGCGCGGTGCTCGGCGGCCACGAGGGCGGCCCGGCCGGCGTTGCCCAGCCGCAGCAGGGAGCGGGCGGCGTTGTGGGCGACGGCGTACTCGGCGTCGGCGAGGAGCCCGGTCAGGGCCGGGGCCGCGCTCACCGCGCCGAGCTCGCCCAGCGCCTTGGCGGCTTCGGCGCGCAGTACGGCCGGATGCTGCGGCTCCAGGGCGTCGACCAGGGGCGCGAGGGCCGTGCGGGTCCCGAGCCGGCCCAGCGTGCGCGCGGCGGCGACGCGGACCTCGACGACGGGGTCGGCCCGCAGCGCGCTCTCCACCCGCACGGTCGCGCCGACGGCCCCGATCAGCCCGAGGACCTCGGCGGCGCAGGCCCGCACGGGCGCCCGGGGATCGTCGAGCGCGGCGAGCAGCGCGCCCTGGGCGGCGGTACCGAGGCGGGTCAGCGCGGTCGCCACGACGTGCGCGGGCACCGGGCGGCGGCTGGGCAGGGTGGCCAGCAATGGCTGGGTGGCCCCGGCGTCGCCGATGCGCCCGAGCGAGCGGGCGGCGACCACGCGCACGTCGGCGTCGGGGTCGCCGAGCAGGTCGCACAGCGGCAGCAGGGCGTCCTTGCGGCCCAGGTTGCCCAGCACCTCGGCGGCGAGCGCCCGGGCCACCGGATCGCGCCGCTTGAGCTGGCTGCGGGCCCGCCAGGCGGCGCCGCGGCGCTCGAAGACGTCGACGAGCGCGGTGTGCGCCTCGCCGCGGACCTTGCCCAGCAGGGCGATGGCGTTGGACTCGACCGCGAGCCAGACGTCGTCGGGCAGTCGCACCAGTTCCTCGATCTGCTCGGGGTCGTCGTCGCCGGCGGCGACGGCGAGCAGCAGCCGGCGGGCCGGCTTGGCGAGACGGGCGCGCCGGGCCTCGCGGGTGCGCCGGACCGTGCGCCCGGCCACGATGAGGGCGCCGAAGACCAGTGCGGCGAAGACCAGTACGAACAGCGCCACCAGAGCGGCGCCGGCGAGGGTCACGTGCGCATGCGGGCCAGGACCGCCTCGACCCGGCTCACCAACTCCCGCGGGCTGAAGGGTTTGACGATGTAGTCGTCCGCGCCGGCGCCGAAGCCGACCTCGACGTCGCCCTCCTGGGCGCGGGCCGTGAGCAGGATGATCGGCAGCGCCTTGGTGCCCTGCTCCTGCCGCAGCTGCCGGCACACGTCGATGCCCGACATGCCCGGCATCATGACGTCGAGCACGACCAGGTCCGGCGGGTTCTCGGTGGCGGCGGTGAGCGCGGCGAGGCCGTTGTCCACCGCCACGACCTCGTAGCCCGCCTGTTCCAGCTTGAAGGCGACGAGGTCCCGGATGTCCATGTCGTCGTCGGCGACCAGGATCGCGGTCATATCTCGATCTTATGCGGCATATAGGAGTGAAATCCGAAATATGGCGAAAGGGCGCCGGCCGTTCGGCCGACGCCCTCGAGGGTCTGGAGTGCTCAGTGAAGTGCCTAGATGGGCGGCTGTGGCGCGGGCCGCGTGCGCGACGCCCGCTCGGGGGCGTGGTGCGCGCCGAGGTTGCCATTGCTCGGCATCGGCTGCGCGGGCCGCTCGTTGGCCGCGTGCGTGATGCCGGAGGCCGAGGCGATGCCGCGCGCGACGGACGCCGGGTTCGGCCGGGCGCCGGGCATGTCGGCCGGCGACGGCTTGATCTCGCGGGTCTGCGCGGTGCTCGCGCCGGTGCTCTCGGTGCTCGCCGCGGTGACGTGCTCTTCGCAGTACCGCTTGAAGCCCTTGAGGTCGGCCTTGAGCCGGCGGTTGAGAACCTCGACCGCGTGCTCCTCGGCCGGCAACAGCTCGCGGGCGTCGATCTGCAGCTCGGCGATGATCCGGGTCATGTCCCCGGCCATGGGCTCCAGGCGCAGTGCCTCGATGACCTGCGGCCCGTCCATCGCCTCCCAGCACAGGAACTCGTCCGTGCGGCTCTCGGTGATCCGCGCGTCGAACTCGGCCCGGTTGCCGCCGATGTCGAGCACCATGTGCGCGGTGGACGCGTCGATCGGCGCCATGCTCATCACGCCGGACATGAACTGCGGATAGTTCTCGAAGTGGGCGAGCTGCTCGTAGGCCACTGCCACCGGTACGGCCACCTCGATCGATTCTCGGGCGGTGCTCATGGTGGTCCCCCTTGCCGTCGGAGCTGATGGTTGACCACACCGTACGGCCGATTCGCCCCTTTTGCGGGTGATTCTTGGGATTACGCGAGAGGGGCCCTCGCCGACTCGGCGAGGGCCCTGCAGCGCTGTTGTCGTTGGTTGCGCTGTTGTCATTGGTGTTGCTGCGTCAGACGGTGAGCGTCCAGGCCTTAAGCGTGCCGGCGTCGCCCTTGAAAACGTCCTTGGCGACCAGCGTCCAGGTGCCGTTGCGCAGCTCCGAGGACAGGTCGATCGTCCAGGTCGCCTCGATGTTGGCCACGTCGTCGCCGGAGGTCGAGCTCTTGAACTTGTAGTCGGTGCCGTCCGGCGCGATCAGGTCGAGGCGCAGGTCACCGCGGTCGGCGTGCTTGATCGAGACCTTGACGGTCGCGGTCTTGCTCGCGTTGCCGGCGCAGTTGGCCACGACGAGCTTGCTGGAGGCGGTGCCGAGGTCCGGGATCGCGACCGGCGTGGTGCTGGTGACCGGGGCGCAGGTGGCCGGGGTGCTCGGGGTGCTCGGCGTGGTGACGGGCGTGGTCGGGTCGGTGACCGGCGTGGTCGGGGTGGTGACCGGCGTCGTCGGGTCGGTGACCGGGGTGGTCGGCGCGGCGGCCAGGGTGCCGGTGTAGAGCAGCTTGTTCGGCGAGCCGTTGCCCGCGTTCTTCACGACGCCGTTGGTGGCGGCGGCGACGAGGGCGTCACGGACCTGCGCCGGGGTGGCGGCCGGGTGGGCGGCCAGGTAGAGCGCGGCCGCGCCGGTGACCTCGGGGGTCGCCATCGAGGTGCCGCTCATCTTCTGGGTGGCGGTGTCGGAGGAGTTCGAGCTGGAGGTGATGTTCACGCCCGGCGCGAAGATGTCGAGGCAGTTGCCGAAGTTCGAGAAGCTGGCGCGGGTGTCGTTGCTGTCGGTCGCGCCGACGGTGATCGCCTCCGGCAGGCGGGCCGGGGACTTGGAGCAGGCGTTGGCGGAGTCGTTGCCGCCCGCGACCGCGTAGGTCACGCCGGACGCGATCGACTTCTTGACCGCGTTGTCCAGCGTCGTGCCCGCGGCACCGCCGAGGCTCATGTTCGCCACGGCCGGCTTCACCGCGTTCTTGGTGACCCAGTCGACGCCGGCGATGATCTGCGAGTACGAGCCACCGCCGGAGCAGTCGAGCACGCGCACCGCGACGAGCTTGACGTCCTTGGCCACGCCGTAGGTCTTGCCGCCGACGGTGCCGGCCACGTGGGTGCCGTGGCCCTGGCAGTCGCTCGCGTTCGCGTCGTTGTCGACGAAGTCGTAGCCGGAGCGGACCCGGCCGGCGAACTCGGTCTGCGTCAGGCGGACGCCGGTGTCGATGATGTAGGCCGTGACGTTGCTCGCCGGGCCGTAGGTGTAGCTCTTGTCCAGCGGCAGCGCCTGCTGGTCGATGCGGTCCAGGCCCCAGGTGGGGGAGGTCTGCGTGGCGTCGATCTGCACGCGGCGGTCCTGCTCCACGTAGGCGACGGCCGGGTCGGCCGCCAGGCGGCGGGCGGCGTCGGCGCTCATGTGGCCGGAGAACCCGCGCACCGCGCTGTCGAACCGGTCCTCGATGCGGCCGCCGACCTTGCCGGCGAGCGCGTCCGAGGTCGTCGTGCTGCCGTCCTTCATGACCACGATGTACTGGTCCTTGAGCGCGCCCGGGGCGTCCACGTTCTGGATGGTGCCCTGGGCCGGGGCGGCGTAGGCGGCGGAGCCGAAGGTGAACGCGGTAGCGGCCGCGGCGGCGGTGCCGAAGACGATTCCGGTAAAGCGACGGGCGGTGTTCTTCGTCATTATGTCTGCATCCCTTTACGGTGAGCCGGCATATTCGGTGGTGCATTTCCTTGCTGCAATTAGATTGCGGGCCGTGGGTGGCCGCCCCGGGACTCCTCCGGTAGCGGACCGGTTGTCGCGGCTCCTTCTGCGCGCCGTTTCGCCGGTTGCCGCCGGTTGCGAAACAGGTATCCGTCGTTCCTGAGCAGAAATGGCGAAGGCCGCCAGGACTTTTCGTCCTGACGGCCTTCGCTCACCGGGGGGAACCGGGTGTTCAGAGCTTTACGTTGAAGCGCGGGTCGGCGGCGATCTTCTGGAAGCCGGCAAGCGCCTCCGGGGTGTCGTCCATGCGGATGTCGTGGCCGCTCTGGTCCTTGGCGGTCTCGAAGTACACGAGGCCCTTGATCTGCGGCATCTTGGCGAGCTGGGGCAGCACGGTGGCGTACACGGCGGCCTTGTTCTTGCCCAGGACGGTCTTCGACGAGTCGTACACGCCCCACTCGGCGACCATGATCGGCTTGCTCGGGTGCTTGGTGGTGGCCCAGGTGTAGAAGCCCGGGAACTTCGGGTCGTTGGTGCGGTTCATGAGGTAGTTGAAGTCGCCGTAGTGGAACGCGCCCGGCTCGGCGTTGTTGTACGTGTCCACGCCGACCCAGTCCACGACGTCGTCACCCGGGTACAGGTCGCCCCACCAGGAGGTGTTGTTCCACTTCTCGTAGTTCATGTACGCGACGGTGAACACGGCGTTGGTGACGCCGTCGGCCTTGAGGCGCAGCGCGGTGTGACGGAACATGGCCGCGAAGTCCTTGGCGGTCTGGCCCGAGCCGGCCGTGGGGTTCACGTCGTTCTCCGGCTCGTGGTGCAGCACCATGAAGAACGGCTTGGTGCCGAAGTTGGCCTTGATGTACGTGGCCAGGCGGTCGATGCGCGCGTCCTGGGCGCCGGCGGCGACCTTGGCCCACGTGGTGCCGTAGCCGACCTTCCAGTTCAGCATCAGGGTGCGCGGGTGCTCCGGGTCGTTGGTCATGGCGATCTCGTTCTTGGTCGGGAAGAGCTCGTCACCCTTGTGGTACGTGTGGTAGATCGTCGAGGTGCGGCCGGACTTGGCCTCGAAGGTCTTCAGGGCCTCGTCGCGCGGCACGTCGGAGAAACCGCCGGCCGCCGCGCCCCACAGCACGCCGCAGCTGGGAACCAGCTTGGCGTCCACCTTGCAGTCGGCCGGCGGCGTGGTGACCGGCGTCGTCGGCGGCGTGGTGACCGGGGTCGTCGGCTGCGTCGTGACCGGCGTGGTCGGCTTGGTGTCCTCGACCGGCTTGGTCACCACCGGGCGGACGATGCTGACGTCCAGGGTGGGCTTGCCCGCGGCGGCCTGGGCCGAGCGGAAGCGCGCCGGGGTGTTCGCGACGGTCGAGGTGACGGCGAAGGTGTACGTCCCGGCGCCCTTGACCACCGAGCTCACGTCGAACGTCACCGAGCCGGCGGTGGCCGTCGGCTTCGCGGCGGCTACGACGCCCGCGAGCTTCGGGGCGTTCTTCGCCGACAGCGCCTTCTCGGTCCAGGCGGTGTCCGCGACGCGGCTCAGCGACAGCGAGCCGGGCAGGTTCTTGGAGTCGCGGGTCAGGGTCACCTTGGCGCCCTTGACCGTGCCGGCACCGAGCGCGCTGACCTTGAACTTCACGAACGCGACCATGGTGTCGCCACCCTGGCGGCCCGCGACGAGCGTCGGGGCGGAGCCGAAGTTGTAGGTCGGACGGGCGCTGGAGCTGTAGGTGTCCTCCGCGGCGCCCGAGCGCACGACGTCGGTCGTCTCCGCAGCGGCGGCGGCACCGCTGTGGATCATGGTGCCGAGTCCGGCACCGAGCGCGAGCGCGGCGATCGGCATGAATGTGCGGGTGCGGCGGCGAATCATCTATTCAAAGCCCTTCCGTGGCTGGCGGAATCCTGTGGAGCGGGTTTTGCATCCGGCGTTGTCATCCGGACCTCCACAAGATTCGGCAGCCGGGGTTACACCCCCGGTTCGCCGGAAGTTGCCGTTCGGGTGTCCGCCCACCGGCCGCTATGTCCACTGTGGACTTGCCGCGCTCGGGTACGCTTATTGCGGCAGCTCAGAGGGCTTGGTGTCGAAATGTTGCCGAGCGGGTATGTGAGCTGCCCGCGTGATGCATCAGACGAACGGACAGGAGTGGCAACCGAGCGGCGACCGAATGCCAACGCTTCCGAACTAGGCGCCCAAAAGCGGCGAACGTAATGTTGGTCGAGTACGGCGCAACTTACGGATATGGAACAAATCGGGCGCTCTGCACCCGTCACGACCTCGAGGAGACTGAAATGACCCCGATGCTGATCTCGCGCCCGGCCGTTCACGTCGTCCCCGAGCTGGCGGGGGAGCGGTGCGACAGCTGCAACGCGGCCGCCAAGGCCGTCGTGACCTTTGGCGACGCCGGGGACCTGGCGTTCTGCGGGCATCACGCGAAGAAGTTCGCGGACCGCATCACCGCGACGGCGGACAAGGTCGTGGTGGAGGAAGGGTTCGACTGGCGGAGCTGAGCTCGCTGCCTGTTGGGCGCCCTGGCCTTGCGCCGGGGCGCCCTTTTCCGTTTGGCCCGATAAGTCGGGCGCTTCGCGCCGCGACTTATCGCATTTATCGCCTGACGGAGGATAAGTCCGACATGTCGTGGCGCGGAGCGCCCGACATGTCGTTTTTGGCGAGCTCGTTGGCGCTGTGTCGTGGATCGGCTCGGGGTTCGTCTCGCGGGCTCCTGCGCGGGCACTGTCTCGCCGCGTCGGATTTGTCCTGCGGCTCGGCCTCGTTTCGCCGGTCTCGCCTCGGCGGCTCAGCGCGTCGGCTCTGATTTACGTCTCGTGCCGCGCTCGGGGCGCGGGGTGGCCGGTTCTACGAGGTCGGCCCGGCCGGTGCGGATCTCGTTTCGCACGTCGGATTCGGGTGCGGGATGGTCGGGGCCGGTCTCGTCCCGCATGTGCGGGGTGGCCAGGAGCGGCAGTACCAGCTCGACGAGGCGGCCCCGCCAGTGCAGGGAGGCGCGGGCCGAGAGGGCCGGGTTCGTCACGGGAGGTCGCGGCCGAAGAACGCCGCGATCCGGCGCTGCCAGGCGGCCAGGACCCGTGGCGGCCGGCCGGCGTTGTGGTTGAGCGAGCGATGGTGCGGGCGCCGGTTGCGCGAGTGGGGCTCGTTCTCGCCGTGCTCGGGAACTCCGGGGATGCGGTGCGTGAGGCGGTGCAGCAGGTTGTCGGGCATCTCGGCCTCCGGACGTACGTCGTACCGCTTGGACGTATGGTGTACGTCCAAGACGGTAGACGTACGCTGTACGTCGCGTCAACGGGCATCGTGGTACACGTGCGGGAGGCGCGCCTGCGTGTTGTCCGTTAACTCGGAGATATCGGACATTTGCCCGATAGCATGCGAGTGTGCGTCGTAGGCCGAGCCCTCATCCGCGGCGGCCCGGGCTGATGGGTCGCGAGACGGGGCTGCTCGTGGCCGTGTGGGTGGCGGGGGCGGCGTTTCTGGCGGCGGTACCGGCGCTGCTTCGGCAGTTCTCGTCCCTCCTGGCCGGCGTTGTCGCGCTGGTGGCCGCCCTGGTGGCCGTATTGCTCGTGCGGGCGCGGTCCCGGCGGCTCGCCTCCTCGCTGGCGCAGTCCTCGGCTCGGCGGCGAGGGCTGGAGCGGGCGCTGCGGGAGCGGGCCACCCGGGACCCGGTCACCGGACTGGCCAACCGGGCCCTGCTCACGGCGATGCTCGACGGGGCCGCCTCCCTTCGTGCCGGAGCCGCTGCCGCCAAGGGGAACGGGATCGGTGCGGAGCAGTGGGCCGAACTCCAGCGCGGGCCGGGGCCGACGGTGATCCTGCTCGACCTCGACGGGTTCCAGGCGATCAACGACGAGCTCGGGCACGCCGCCGGGGACGCGCTACTGCACGAGGTCGCCCGGCGGCTGCGCGCGGCGCTGCCCTCGGCCGATCTCATCGCGCGGCACGGGGACGACGAGTTCGCGGCCGTGTGGCGCGGGGCCGCGCCCCCGGACGCGGCGGAGCGGGCGCTGGGCCGGCTGCGGCCCGCGTACCGGGTGGAGGAGCGCACCGTGCACCTCACCGGCAGTGCGGGCGTGGTCGTCGCCGACGGGCGGCGCGGCTCGGCCGAGGTGCTGCGCGACGCGGGACTGGCGCTGCAGGCGGCCAAGGAGGGCGGCAAGGACCGCATCGTCCGGTTCGAGGCCGGGCTGCGCACGGCCGCGGATCGGCAGCGCGAGCTTGCCACCGGGCTGCGGCGGGCGCTGCGCGAGGGGGAGCTGGAGGTGTACTACCAGCCGGTGGTACGCCTCGCCGACGGGCGCATCACCGCGGTCGAGGCGCTGCTGCGCTGGTTCCCGCCCGGCGCCGAGGCCATCCCGCCCGGCGTGTTCATCCCCGTCGCCGAGGCCACCGGGCTGATCGTGCCGCTGGGCTGGTGGGTGCTGGGCCGGGCGTGCGCGCAGGCGCGGGAGTGGCACGAGCGGGCCGGGATCAGCCTCACCGTGAACGTGGCCGCGCACCAGCTGCGCGAGCCGGACTTCGTGGAGCGCGTCCGGGCGGCGCTCGCCGAGGGCGGGCTGCCGCCGGGCGCGCTCGTGCTGGAGGTCACCGAGAGCACGCTCGTCGCCGACGCCGAGTCCACGGCGCGCCTGGACGCGCTGCGGGCGGACGGGGTGCGGGTGGCGATCGACGACTTCGGCACCGGGTACTCATCGCTCGCCTACCTCGTGCACCTGCCGGTCGACGTGCTCAAGATCGACCGTACGTTCCTGGCCACCGCCGTGGACACCACGCTCATGCGCGCGATCCTCCAGCTCGCCGGCGGGCTGTCGCTGCAGACCGTCGCCGAGGGCGTGGAGACCGAGGACCAGGCGTCGACCCTGCGGGCGCTCGGGTGCGAGCACGCCCAGGGATTCCTGTACTCCCGGCCGGTACCGCCGGCTGACCTCGACGCGCTGCTGTCAGGCCGCCTCGAGCTCGGTGCGGCGCGGGCGCGGTAGCGGGGTGGGCCACTCGTCGGTGCCGGGTTCGCGCGCGGGCGCGTCCTGGTCCCGGGCCCGCGGGGTCGCGGCGTTCGCGGCGGCCCAGTCGGGGCCGGCGGACGCCCCGCCCGGGCCGGTCGTGGTGCCCGGGTTCGCGGGCGGCGTAGCGGCCACGACACGGTCGCGGCCGGCCCGCTTGGCGGCGTAGAGGGCGCGGTCGGCCAGCGGGACGAGCTCGCCGGGGTCGCGGGTGTCGGCGGGGAGCGCGGCAGTACCGGCGGAAATCGTGACGACGCGAACGGCGCCGCCGCCCAGGTCCACCGCGGTCGCGCCGATCGCCGAGCGCAGCCGGTCCGCCAGCTCGCCCGCGCGGGCGGCGTCGGCGTCGGGGATGAGCAGCGCGAACTCCTCGCCGCCGTAGCGCGCGACGGTCACGCCGGGGCCGGCCGTCTCCCGCAGCCGGCCCGCGACCGCGCAGAGGACCCGGTCGCCTGCGGGGTGGCCGAACGCGTCGTTGATGCGCTTGAAGCGGTCGATGTCGAGCAGCACCACGGCGGCGGGCCGCCCGCGGCGCAGCTCGCGCAGGCGCGTCTCGAAGGCGCGGCGGGTGTTCAGGCCGGTCAGCGCGTCCGTGGCGGCGATGTGGCGCGCGTCGGCCAGCAGCAGGGCCAGGCGCCCGAGCACCAGCAGGAAGACCAGCGCGCTCGCGGCCGCGGCCAGCGGGACGTCGTGCGTCTGGCTGCGGGTGTACTGCACGAGCAGTACACCCGGAGCCAGCAGCGACACGAGGACCAGCGCGACCGGGCCGGCGGCTCGGGGAACCGGGAGCCGGCGCAGCCACGGGTGCAGCATGATCACGGCGAGCAAGGTGGCGAGCGCGACCGGGAGGGCGTCGGGGCCGAGGGCGTACACCCAGCTCAGCAGGCCCGTGGCGACGGCCGCGAGCCCAGCGTCGAGCAGCGCCGGGCCAGGGCTTTTCTCACGGAACGTATTCACACCACTATTTTCCGTCATTGCGTCAACTTCGGCCAGGTTGTGTCGCCGGACCGATACCACCCTGTCTGCAACCCGGCGGACACGTGCCTGCTCTGGCGGGAGCGTGGACTGGGTTGAGGCGAAGGGAGCAAGTCATGACGCCACAGCTGCTCGAACACGTCCGCGCCGAGGCGCTCTTCTGCTCGGACGTGCAGTCCTCGGACGCCCTCGACGCGGAGCGCATCCGCCGGGCGGTCATGCTCAGCGTGCGCCGCCACGGGCCCCGCGGCTGCGCGGCGCTGGTCGCCCACGAGTTCGGCGAGCACCCCGACATCGCCGTCAGCCGGATGGGCTGGGTGCTGGACTGCATCCGTCGCGCCTACGCCCGCGCGATGGTCTGAGGCGGTTTTTGTCGTACCCCTGCGCGAGAATCCCGATATGCGATTCGAGCAGCTGGCGAAGGTCTCCGGGGCGGTGGCGGCCACCTCCGCCCGCAACGCCAAGATCGACCTTCTGGCCGCGGCCCTGCGCGACCTGGCCGCGTCCGGCGACGAGCGCACGGTCTCGGCCGGGGCCGGCTACCTCGCCGGTGAGCTGCGCCAGCGCCAGACCGGAGTCGGCTACGCCAGCCTGCGCGACCTGCCGCCGCCCGCGGCCGAGCCCTCCCTGAGCGTCGCCGACATCGACCTCGCCTTCGAGCGCATGGCCGGGCTCGCGGGCAAGGGCTCCCAGGCCGCCCGCCGGGCCGAGGTCGCCGCCCTCTTCGGCGCCGCCACCGAGCCCGAGCGCCGGCTCCTCGTCGGGCTGCTCAGCGGCGAGCTGCGCCAGGGCGCCCAGGCCGGGCTCCTCGCCGACGCCGTCGCCCGGGCCGCCGCCATCCCTTCCACCGCCGTCCGCCGGGCGTTACTGCTCGCGGGCGACCTCAAGGCCGTCGCCGCCGACGCGCTGCTGCACGGGCCCGAGGCCCTCGACGCCTACGCGCTCACCGTCGGCCGCCCGCTCGCCCCGATGCTCGCCGCCAGCGCGCCGAACGCCACCGAGGCACTCGCGGCCACCGGGACACCCGCCGCGGCCGACATCAAGATCGACGGCATTCGGATCCAGGTGCACCGGGACGGGGAGTCGGTCTCGGTGTTCAGCCGCAGTCTCGACGACATCACCGCCCGCCTGCCCGGGGTGGTCGCGGCCGTCGCCGCGCTCGGGGTGTCCTCGATCGTGCTCGACGGCGAGGCGGTCGGCGTCGACCCGGACAGCGGCCGGGCCATCCCGTTCCAGGAGACCTCCAGCCGGGCCGCCCGCCGCGACGGAGTGTCGATCCTGCAGCCGTTCTTCTTCGACGTGCTCCACCTCGACGGCGAGGACCTGCTCGACCGGCCGGCCGGGGAGCGCTGGGCGGCGCTCGAACGGGTCGTCCCCGAGCCGCTGCGGGCCGGGCGCACCGTGATCGACACGCCCGAGGCGGCAGAGGCGGCGTTCGCCGCGGCGGTCGCGGCCGGGCACGAGGGGCTCGTGATCAAGTCGGCCGCGGCCCCCTACGACGTCGGGCGGCGCGGCTCGGCCTGGGTCAAGGTCAAGCCCCGGCACACGCTCGACCTGGTGGTGCTGGCCGTCGAGCGCGGTCACGGCCGCCGCCGCGGGTGGCTGTCCAACCTGCATCTGGGCGCGCGGGACCCGGAGACGGGCGGGTTCGTGATGCTCGGCAAGACGTTCAAGGGCATGACCGACGAGATGCTGCGGTGGCAGACCGAGAGGCTGCGGGCGCTGGCCGTCGAGGAGGCCGAGGAGTCCGAGTGGGTCGTGAAGGTGCGGCCCGAGCTGGTCGTGGAGATCGCGTTCGACGGGGTGCAGACCTCGCCGCGCTACCCGGGCGGGATGGCGCTGCGGTTCGCGCGCGTGCTGCGCTACCGGGAGGACAAGCGCCCCGACGAGGCCGACACCATCGACACGGTGCGGGCGATCCACCGGGGCGGCTCGTGAACGCGCTGCTCGCGGACGGTTCACAAGGGGGCTTTGTGCACCTGCTGAGCGTCGGTCTCCTCGTCGTCGTCCAGCAGGTTGTCCGGGCGCGGACCCCTCGCCTCGCGGCGGGCCAGGTAGCCGAAGCCGTAGAGGGTCATCGCGGCGAAGAGCCACCATTGCAGGACGTAGCCGGCGTTCTGCAGCGCGTTCTGCTTCTCGGCCGGCACGGCGGTGAACCCGGGCGCGGGCTCGTCCGCGCTCACGTAGGCGTCGAAGAGGGCGTAGGGCACGGCCGGGGCGATCGCCGAGGGCGTGATGCGGCGGATCTCCGCATGGCCGGAGACCTCCTGGGGCCGCCCGCCCCGGCTCTCCGACGGGCGCAGCCGGCCGGAGACGGTCACGTTGCCGGAGGGGGCCACGGGCACATCGGGCGTGGTCATGGCGCCGGCCGCGGCCGGGCGCACCCAGCCCCGGTCGACGAGGACCGCGGTGCCGTCGCGCAGCACGAGCGGGGTGAGCACCTCGAAGCCGACGGCGCCCTCGACCGTGCGGCCGCGCACGAGGATCTCGTGGGCCGGGTCGTAGGTGCCGGTCACGGTCACCCGCGTCCACTCCGTGTGCTCCGCCGGCGCCGGTCCGACCGTCCCGGCGCCCCCGTCCGGCGCGCCGACGATGTCCGTCAGCGGCACCGGCGTCGCCGAGGTGCCGGCGTCGATCCGGGCGTTGATCTCCGCCCGCTGGTCGTAGCGGTCGAACTGCCACAGGCCGAGCAGCACCATGACCGTCGCCGCGGCCAAGGTCAGCGCGGCGTAGCCGAGCCACCGGGGCGTCGCGAGAAACCGGTACACAACCATGCACGGTAGCCCGTCCCCTTCCGGACGGTCATGGTGGCGCCCGTTCGGTATCGTCCGGGACACACGTATGCCTCAGCGCCGGAGGAGCACATGAGCACGATCCCGCGGCTGGTGATCAGCGCCCCGTCGTCCGGTCACGGCAAGACGGCCGTGTCGGTCGGGCTGCTCGCCGCGCTGTCCGCCCGCGGCTACCGCGCCGCCGGCTTCAAGATCGGGCCGGACCACGTCGACGCCGCCTACCTCGGGCTGGCCGGGGGGCGTCCGGGCCGCAACCTCGATCCGCGCATGGTCGGCGCGAAGCGGATGGGGCCCCTGTTCGCGCACGGGGCCGCGTCGCTGGACATCGCCGTGGTCGAGGGCACGATGGGCCTCTTCGACGGGCTCGCCGGGCGCACCGACAGCGAGTCGACCGCGCAGATCTCCGGCCTGCTGCGCGCGCCGGTGATCCTGGTCGTCGACGTCGGCGCCATGGGCCAGTCGGTGGCCGCCCTGGTGCACGGGTTCCGGGCCTACGACGAGCTGCTCTGGCTCGGCGGCGTGATCCTCAACCGGGTCGCCTCGACCCGCCACGAGCAGCTGCTGCGGGAGGCGCTCGACGACATCGGGGTGCCGGTCCTGGGCGCCCTGCGCCGCCACGCGCTCACCGACGCCGGCGAGGCCGGGGCCCCGCTGCCCTCTCGCCACCACGGGGTCGCCCCGGTGGTGCACAACAACCTCGACGCCGTGCGGGCCGTGCGCCGCCTCGGCGAGGTCATCGCCGGTGCCGTCGACATCGACCGCACGATGGCCCTGGCCCGCTCCGCGCCCCGCCTGACCTCCGACCCGTGGAGCGCCGAGGCCGAGATCGCCGCGGCCGCCGAGAGCCAGTCCTCGATCGCCGCCACGCGCATCGGCCGCCGCCCGATCATCGGCGTCGCCTTCGCCTACCCGGAGACCGCCGAGCTGCTCACCGCGGCCGGCGCCGAGGTCGTCCCGTTCGACCCGCTGCGCGACGAGGTCCTCCCGTCCGGCGTCGACGGCCTGGTCATCGGGTCCGCGCTGCCGGAGTCCTACGCCGAGGAGCTGACCTTCAACGGCCGGCTGCGCACCGCCGTCGCCGCCCACGCCGCGGCCGGCAAGCCGATCGCCGCCGAGGGCACCGGCCTGGTGTGGCTCTGCCGCGACTACAACGGCCGCCCGATGTGCGGAGTCGTGGACGCCTCCGCGCGCGAGACCGACCTCGTCGTGCTCGGCTACCGCGAGGCCACCGCCCGCTCCTCCTCGGTCCTGCTGCCGGTCGGCGCCCAGGTCATCGGGCACAAGATGCACCGCACGAGCATCAGCCCGCGCGCCGGCCTGCAGGCCGCCTGGACCTGGGCCGGCGGCCCGGCCGAGGGCTTCGTCCAGCGCGGCGTGCACGCGTCCTACCTCGGGCTGCACTGGGCCGGCACGCCCGCGATCGCGTCCCGCTTCGTGGCGGCCGCGGGGGCCACGGCGGCACCGGCGCCGGGGCAGTGGAGCACGCCGTCGACCAGCCCCTACGGCCGGCCCTCCGTTCCCGTCATGAACTTCCCGACCGCGCCGGTGCTGCCCGCCTCGCCGGTGACGGCCGTGCCGGCGGCCCCCGTGACCGCCCCGCCGGCCGCTCTGGCCCCGTCGGCCGCCTTGGCCCCGTCGGCCCCGCCGGCCGCTTTGGCCCCGCCGGCCGCTCCGGTCACCGGGTCGCCTTCGCCCGCCGTGCCCGTCATGCCCGTCATGCCTGCCGCTGCGGTGCACGCACCCTTTGCGCCCTCGAACGACGAGGCGCTCAGCTACGTGTCTGACTACACGACGCCGGAGGCGCCGGCGCCCCGTGTGCCCGCCGCGATCCCGGGGTCGATCCTGGCCAGCCCGGGCGGGGCGGGGACCATCGCGGCCGCAGCGCCTGCCGCGTCGCCTGCCGTGGCGCCGGCCACGGGGTCGTATCCGGTGCCGGGGCCATCGCTGGCGAGCCCGCCGCCGGTGACTGGGACCTATCGGTCGGAGGTTCCGGCCAGCGCGCCGACCTCGCCGGGGGCTTCGTCGCCGTTCGGGCCGGCGCTGGGGCCGGCGATGCCGACGCCGTGGACCTCGCACTCGCTCTCGTCCTCGTCTTCCTCGTCGGTTTCGGGGGCGGCCTCGTCCGTGTCCGGGGCGCCGCCGGTCGCGGCTGAGTCGGTTTCCGAGGCTCCCGCCGCGTCGGTTTCGGGGGCGCCTTCCGGGGCGGTCTCCGGGGTGCCTTCCGCGCCGGGTGAGTCGGAGTCGGTCGGCGGGTCCGAGGCGACGACGGTGCTGGCCGTGCCTCCCGCTGGTGGTGCGGCGGCCGCGACGGATGAGGCGAGCGTTGGGGTGCCTTCCGGGCCGAACGGACCCGCGGGGGCGCCGGGGCTGCCATCGTCTGGGGTTGTGCCCGTCCAGTCCTCCGCTCAGCCGGTGTCGTCGCCTTCGGTGACGGGGCCGATCACGGCGTACGGCCCGGGAGCCGCCTCGCCGTCCGCCGCCCGTCACGCACCGGGCGCTGCCGACTCGTTCTCCTCGCCCGCCGCCGCTCCGGTGTCCTCGCCGGTGCCTGCTTCGGTGTCGTCACCCGTTGGTGGTCAGGGTGTGCCGGCGGCCGCTCCGGTGTCCTCGCCGGTGCCTGCCTCGGTGTCGTCACCCGTTGGTGGTCAGGGCGCCTTGGTCGGGTCGCCGGTGTCGTCGCTTCCCGCGGGGCAGGGTCCGTCCGCTGCCGCTTCGGTGTCCTCGCCTGTCGCCGGGCCCGTCTCGTCGGCGGCGGCCGGGGCGCTGTCGCCGGGTGACGGGGGGCCGGCGCTCTCGGCCGCGATGCCGGTGTCCTCGGCGCCGATGCCCGTGTTCTCCGAGGCGATGCCGGCGGCCTCCTCGGCGCCCGTGTCCGCGGCGCCCGGCGGGGTGACCGCGATGCCGGCGGGGGAGTCCGAGGCGGTGCAGTCGGGGGAGGCCGGGTCGTACCCGTCGCCGGGGATCGCCGGCGGTGAGATCGCGGAGCAGGCACCGGTGTCGGCGCCGCCGGTCTCGGCCCCGCCAGCGGTCGGGCGTTCGGTCGGAACCGCATCGATTCCCGCCGCGCCCGTGTCGGCGCCGGTCTCCGGGCCTCCCGGTTCGGTAGTGTCCGGTTCCGTGCCTGCTTCGCCAGTTTCGGGAACATCGTCCGGTAGTCCCGCCGGTGCCGTCTCCGCCCCGCCGCTCGGGGGTGCCGCCTCCGCCGCCGCGAGCACGGGAGGCGCGGACCTGAGCTCGGGGTTCGAGAGTGCGCCGAGTGCCGGTTCGAGCGTGGGGTCTGAGGGCCCTTCGAACGCCCAGGGTGGAAGCCCCGAGGGTGGCTCGGACGGTGACGGGGGCGGGAAGCCGCCCGCCGGTGGGTCCGGCGAGGCGGCCTAGTGTCGACCTGGTCGGTGGCGCTGCGGCGCTTTCCCTCGCTGCTGGTCGAGACGCCGCGGCTCACAGTGCGGCCGCTCGGTGCCGATGATGACAAGCGGGTCGCGGAGATCTTTGCCGACCGGCTCGTCCGGCGCTGGCTGCCTGTCGCGGCGGACGAGCTCGAGGAGTTCGACGGCTACGCGTGGTGCACCGAGCTCGCGGTCGAGCGGCGGGACAGCGGGGCCGGGGACCATTACGGCATCGTGCGGCGCGAGGACGAGCGGCTCGTCGGGTGCCTCTGGACGAAGAACACCGACTGGCTGACGCGGTCCACGGAGATCGCCTATGCCGTGGCCGCGGATGCTCGCGGATACGGTGTCGCGCCCGAGGCCGTTGACGTGCTCGCGTTGTCGCTGTTGCTCGAGCACCGGTTCCAGCGGATCGAGCTGCGGGTGGCGCCCGGGAATGTGGCGTCGCGCAGGGTGGCGGAGAAGGCTGGGTTCACCTACGAGGGGCTGTTGCGCAACGCCGGGTCGTTGGCCAGCGGGCGGGTCGATCTCGAGAGCTGGTCGTTGCTGCCGTCCGACATTCGCTGAGCGGTGGTTCGCAAAGGAGCCGTCGCGGGCAGGACTTCGAGCCTTCCGTGGAAGAGCGGCGCCAAGTAACCCGCCCCAAACAGCCGACACAAAGCGGCCGCATCAAAGTGGCCCGCTCGGATTGGCCCGCGTGAATCAGCCCGCGCGGGTCGGTCGCGCGGGTCGGTCGTGCGGATCGGCCCGCGCCAAGCGCGCTGAGTGGGTTACTGGAGGTGCTGGGCGCAGCCCGCGCTGATCGGCCCGCGCGAATCCGCCCGCATCAAAAAGTGGACCGCGCGGAATGGCCCGTGCCAAGCGCGCTGAGGTTTGAGCGGCCCGCGTGAGCGACGCCCGCGGGAATCGGCTCGGTGGTGTCAGGCGCGGGGCGGAGTTGTGGTCTTTGGCCGGGCCTTCGCGGCCGGGGGCTTCTTGCCCACGATCTGCGGGCTCGGGGGCGTGAAGCCGCGCACGGGGGTGCCCGCCAGGGCGTCGCGCAGCGTCTCCGCCACCGCCTCGCGAGGCTTCCCGGCGTTGCCGGCCCCGACTCGGTGCAGCGGGTTGTCCGGGTCGGCGATGAAGCCCGCCACCGTCAGGCCCGGCGTCATCCCCACGAACCAGGCCGCCCGGTCGTCGTCCGTGGTGCCCGACTTGCCGGCGACCGGGCGGCGTACCGTCGGAAACACCCGAGGCGCCGTGGACCACCCGCCGCAGTCGCCCATCGCGGCCTTGTAACCCGTCACGCACCGGGCGGCGTCGACCGCCCCGCGGGCCACGTCGGCCGAGAGGACCTGGGCGCAGCGCGGCTTGGCGACCTCCACGCCCTTGTCGTCGACGGCCGGCTTGCCGCTCGCGTCGGTGATGGAGGTGACCGGGATCGGCTCGCAGTGCACGCCGTCGGCCACGACGGTGGCGAATGCGCCCGCCATCTCCAGCGGGGTCGTGTCGGCCACGCCCAGAGTGAACGCGCCCCAGCCCTTCGCCTTGGCGGGGGAGGCCTGGGTCTTGTCGATGCTGGTGCGCCAGTGCAGCCCCAGGCGCTCGGCCATGCGCACGGCCGCGTCGGCGCCGACGCGCTGTTCGAGCTGGACGAAGTACGTGTTCACGGACTTGCCGAAGCCGGACCACATCGTCTGCCGGCCGGTCATCGAGTCCGACGCGTTCGACGGGCACCAGAAGTCGTTGCCGCAGTGGGCGGAGCTGCTGCGGCCCGTCTTGTACTTCGTCTGCACCGTCTTCGGCGAGTAGATCGCGGTCGACAGCGGCAGCCCCTGCTCCAGCGCCGCGAGCATGGTGAACATCTTGAACGTCGAGCCCGCCTGGTAGCCGGCCATGTCGTCGCCACCGCCCAGCAGCGGGTTGACCGTGTTCGGATAGTTGCCGCGCAGCCGCTTGCGCTGCCGCGGGTCCGAGTGCGGGCCGTTGCTCGCGCGGTCGAGGGAGTACGCCCGGTTGACCGCCATAGCCCGGATGAGGCCCGTGCCCGGCTCGATCGCGACCTGACCCAGGGCGTAGGGGCTGCGCGCCTGCTCCCGCTTGAGGATCTGCGCCTGCGCGACGTCCTGTACGCGCGGGTCCAGCGACGTGACGATCTTGTACCCGCCGCGCCGCAGCGCCTCCAGGCGCTCGGTCGAGTTCGCGCCGAACGCGGGCTGGTTCGCCCACCAGGAGCGGAACATCGCGCAGAAGAAGCCGTACCCGGGCTTGGTCGCCAGGCAGTCGTTGGGCGGATTGGTGAGCTTCAGCGCGATGGGCTCGGCGTGGGCCGCGGTGGCGTCGGCGGCGCTGAGGTACTTGAGGTCGACCATGCGGTCGATCACGTAGTTGCGCCGGGTGGTCGCGGTCTTCGCGTCGCCGACCGCGGGGTCGTAGGACGAGGGTGCCTGCACCAGGCCCGCGAGCAGGGCCGCCTCCGGCACGGTGAGATCGGCGGGCTTCTTCGAGAAGTAGACCTCCGCGGCCGCCTGGACGCCGTAGGCGCGATGGCCGAAGTAGGCGACGTTGAGGTACCGCTCCAGGATCTCCTGCTTGCTCATGTGCTTCTCGAGCTCGATCGCGAGCTTCATCTCCCGCACCTTGCGCGCCCCGGTCTGCTCGGTGGCCGCGTTGACCTCGGCCGGCGTGCGGGCGGTGTCGCGCAGGACGTTGCGCACGTACTGCATGGTGATCGTCGACGCGCCCTGCGACACGCCGCCGGCCTTGTGGTTGGCCACGAACGCGCGGGCGACCCCCTTGAAGTCCACGCCGTGGTGCTCCCAGAACCGGGCGTCCTCGGCGGCGACGATCGCGTGCTGCACGTTGACGGACATCGAGTCCAGGGAGGTGTACGTGCGGTACTCCTCGTAGAACTGGGCGAGCATCGTGGTGCCGTCGGCCGCGTAGACGTGCGTAGTCTGGGCCGGCAGCGCCTGCCGTAGTGCCTCCGGGGGCATCGCGAGCTCGTCCGCGCCCTTCTTCACGCCCATTCCGCTGACCGCGGCCAGGGGGTAGACGAGCGCGGCCACGGCCAGCCCCACGATGAGCCCGGTCCGCAGGAGCGCGAGGAAGCCGCCGGCCACTCGCATCGTGCGCGCGATCACATTCTTAAGCTAGGACAAATCGGTTCGCCGTACGCGACGATCGCCTGATGCTGCGGTTCCACGGCGACGCTGAGATCGCGCCGGGCCTCGTCGACCTCGCCGTCAACGTCCGCACGGCGGCGCCGCCGTCGTGGCTCATGGGACCGGTGACGGCGTCGCTGGCCCACCTCGCGCGCTACCCGGACCCGGCCGAGGCCACCGCGGCGATCGCGGCGCGGCACGGGCGGCCCGCCGCGGAAGTGCTGCTCACCGCCGGGGCGGCCCAGGCGTTCGTGCTCATCGCGCAGGCCTTCGCGCCCGAGCGGGCGGTGGTGGTACACCCACAGTTCACCGAGCCCGAAGCGGCGCTGCTGGCCGCGGGCCACGCCGTGGAGCGGGTGGTGCTGCGCGCGGCGGACGGGTTCGTGCTGGGCGGGTCGGATGTTCCGGATGACTCGGACCTCGTGGTGGTGGGGAATCCGACAAATCCCACCTCGACGCTGCATCCCGCCGAGTTGCTGGCAAATTTGACGAAACCGGGGCGGATCACCGTCATCGACGAGGCCTTCGCCGACACGGTGCCCGGGGAGCCCGAGTCCCTGGCCGGGAACCGCGACCGGCCCGGCCTGCTGGTCATCCGGAGCCTGACCAAGACCTGGGGGCTGGCCGGGCTGCGGATCGGCTACGTGCTCGGCCCCGAGCCGCTGCTCGACCGGATGCGCGAGCACGCCCCGCTGTGGAGCGTCTCCACGCCGGCGCTGGCCGCCGCGATCGCCTGCGCCTCGCCGCGGGCCGTGGACACGGAGCGTGAGATCGCCATCCGGCTCGCGGCCGACCGCGATCACCTCGTCGACGCCCTCGCTCGGGCCGGCGTGGCCGTGGCCGGGCGCCCGGCGAGCTCGTTCGTGCTGATCAGGGTCCCGGACGGCGAGCGGGTGCGCGCCGCGCTGCGCGAGCGCGGGTTCGCGGTCCGACGTGGCGAAACCTTCCCGGGACTGGGCCCGGACTGGTTACGTATTGCCGTGCGGGACACTGCCACGAGTGACGCCTTCGTCGCGGTGTTGTCGAACGTACTGGGAGGGTGAACATGCTGCACGAGACAATTGCCGCGATCCGGCCGCTGGACGACGAGGCCATCGCGGCCGCCCGGGCCCTGCAGGCCCGCCTCACGAAGCCGATGGGATCGCTCGGGGCGCTGGAGACGTTGGCGGTACGGCTGGCGGGGCTCGCCGGCACGTGCCCGCCGCCGATTCCCGAGCCGGCCGCGCTCGCGATCTTCGCCGGGGACCACGGCGTGCACGAGCAGGGCGTGACCCCCTGGCCGCAGGAGGTCACCGCGCAGATGGTGGCGAACTTCCTCGCCGGCGGCGCCGTGGTCAACGCCTTCGCGCGCCAGGCCGGGGTCTCGGTCACGGTCGTGGACGTGGGCGTGAAGGCCGCGCTCGACCCGGCCGAGGGTCTGCTGGACCGCAAGGTGCGGGCCGGGACCCGCGACCTGAGCACCGAGCCGGCGATGACCCGCGACGAGGCCGTCCAGGCGCTCGAGACCGGCATGCGGGTCGCCGCGGACCTGGTCGACGGCGGCGCCCGGGCGCTGCTCACCGGCGACATGGGCATCGCCAACACCACGCCGTCGGCGGCGCTCATCGCGGCGTTCACGCACGCCGACCCGGCCGCCGTGACCGGGCTCGGCACCGGCATCGACAGCGAGACGCACGCCCGCAAGGTCGCCGTGGTCACCTCCGCCGTCGTCGGGCTGAAGGCCGAGGACCCCATCGAAGTGCTGGCCGCGATCGGGGGCTATGAGCACGCGGCGCTGGCCGGGTACATCCTCAAGGCGGCCGAACTGCGCGTGCCGGTCGTGCTCGACGGCGTGATCGCCGCCTCGGCCGCCCTGGCCGCCCACGCGCTCGCCCCGGCCGCGACCACCGCGATGATCGCCGGGCACCGCTCGGCCGAGCCGGGCGCGTCGGTGGCCCTGGGCTATCTTGAGCTCGAACCGCTCGTCGACCTGGGCCTGCGCCTGGGCGAGGGCACCGGCGCCGTGCTGGCGCTGCCGATCGTGGCCAGTGCTGTCCGCGTGTTGCACGAGGTTGCCACTTTCGATTCCGCTGGAGTAGCCCACAAGTGAACCCCTACCCCCTCGGTTTACGGCTCGACGGGTTACGCGTCCTGGTGGTCGGCGGCGGCGCGGTCGCCACCAGGCGCGTGCCCGCACTGCTCGACGCGGGCGCGGACGTCGTGCTCGTCTCCCCGCACATCACCCCCGCCCTGCGCGCCCACCTCGACGCCGGCCGGCTCACCTGGCGCGAGCGCCGCTTCGAGCCCGCCGACGTCGACGACGTGTGGCTCGTCCACGTCGCCGTCAGCGACCCGGAGGCGGCCCGCGCGATCAGCGAGGTGACCGCCGCGAAGCGCATCTTCACCGTGCGCGCCGACGACCGGCACGCCGCGACCGCGTGGACGCCCGCGGTGACCCGGCACGGCCCGCTGACCGTGGCCGTGCTGGCCGGCGGCGACCCGGCCCGGGCGGTGGCGGTGCGCGACGCGATCGGCGAGCAGCTGGCGACGGCCGGCGTCGTCGCGGGCGCCGACCTGGCCGGGACCGTCGCGCTCGTCGGGTCCGGGCCGGGCGACCCCGAGCTGCTGACCGTGCGCGGGCGGCGGCTGCTGGCCGCGGCCGACGTGGTGGTGATCGACCGGCTCGCGTCCGGGCTCCTGCTGGACGAGCTGCGGCCGGAGGTCGAGCTCGTGGACGCCTCCAAGATCCCCTACGGGCCCTCGGCCGCGCAGGAGGAGATCAACCGGGTCCTCGTCACGCGCGCCCAGGCCGGCAAGTTCGTGGTGCGCCTGAAGGGCGGGGATCCGTACGTCTTCGGCCGCGGCGGCGAGGAGGTGCTCGCGTGCGCGGCGGCCGGGGTGCCGGTCGTCGTGGTGCCGGGGATCACAAGCTCGATCGCCGTGCCGGCCGCGGCCGGGATTCCGGTGACCCATCGCGGGATCGCGCACGAGTTCACGGTGGTCTCGGGGCACCTCGCCCCGGGGCACGCGGAGTCGCTCGTGGACTGGGCGGCCCTCGCCCGGCTGCGGGGAACGGTGTGCGTGCTGATGGGGCTGAAGAACCTGCCCTCGATCGCCGCGGTCCTGCTGGAGCACGGGCGGGCCCCCGACACGCCCGTCGCCGTCGTGCAGGAGGGGACCACCCGGGATCAGCGGACGGTACGGGCGACGCTGGCCACGGTCGCCGACGCCGCGAAGTCGGCCGGCCTGCGCCCACCGGCCGTGATCGTGATCGGCCCGGTCGTCGACGCGCTGTCCGCCGCCCCGCCCGCCGAGTCGTGACGGCTGGAGGGGTGCCGTACAACTGCCGTACAATTGCGCCGGGAGGCGAACATGCCAAAGACCGAGCGCATCGAGATGCGAACGACGCCCGAGGAACACGAGCTGATCCTCCAGGCCGCCAGCCTGACCCACACCAGCGCGTCGGCGTTCGTGCTCGAAGCCGCCCGGGCCGCCGCGAACAAGGTGCTTGCCCGGGCGGACGTCACGCTCATGCCGGAGGACCAGTACGAAGAGTTGCTGGCGGCGCTGGACCGGCCCACCGAGATCCCGAATCTCGCCGGCCTCGCGGCCAAGCCGCGGAGGTTCCACCGGCGATGACGACGTGGGAATCCGGCCCGCTGAGACCGGAGCACGAGCTGGAGGGTTTCGACTGCACGGACGAGGTCCTGAACAACTGGCTCGTGCACGCGGCCAGGCGCGTCAACGATGACGGCCTGCTGAGGGTTTGCGTTTGGACGGCTCCGGGCTCTCCGGCCGTCAAGGCCTACTACGCGGTCATGCCGCACGCGGTGGCCAAGGCGGACCTGACGAGCAGGCAGGCGAAGGGCTCGGACCCGGTGCCGGGCTACCTGATCGCGAAACTTGCGCTGCACCGCGACCTGCATGGCGACGGTCTCGGCGGCGAGCTGCTCCTGGACACACTCGAGAACGTGGTGCAGGCCGCCGGCACGGGCGGTGGCCGGCTGATCGTGGTCGACGCCATCAGCGACAAGGCCGCGGGGTTCTATCGCCACTACGGCTTCAAGCCGGTCAAGCTGACCGAGCGGCGCCTGGTCATGACGATCGCCGACGCCCGGATGAGCCTGGGGATGTCCTCGCTGACCGTGTCGGGCGACCGCCGGCTCGCCCTGGCCACGGTTATGTACAGAAGGCCTGACGGCCAGGAGTTCCCCTTCGTCGGCGACGCGGACGATCTGCGCCGCATCGCCGACCGGATCGAGGAGATCGCCGTCGCGCGCGAGGCGAGCGGGGGCGAGGGGGCGATCGATCTCGTCGCCGTCATGGTCGACGTGCTCGGTCGCGATCCGTTCAAGCCCTAGATTCCGGCACACATGCGAGCGGGGCGCCCCTTCGGATCGAAGGGGCGCCCCGGTTCGTTTGGGTCTTACGCGCGGTCGAGCTCGAGGGCGCAGCGGATCAGGCCCAGGTGCGAGTACGCCTGCGGGTGGTTGCCCAGGGCGCGCTCGGTCATCGGGTCGTACTCCTCCGGGATGAGCCCCGTCGGGCCGGCGCACTCGATGAACTGGGCGAAGAGCTCCTCGGCGTCGGCGCGGCGGCCGGTGCGCAGGTAGGCCTCGATCATCCACGTCGTGCACAGGTGGAAGCCGCCCTCGACGCCCGGCAGGCCGTCGTCCCAGCGGTAGCGGTACACGGTCGGGCCCTCGCGCAGGTCGGCCTCGACGGCCAGGACCGTGGCCAGGAACCGCGGGTCGTCGTCGGTGAGCAGGCCGGACAGGCCGATCCACAGCACCGAGGCGTCCATCTCCTCGTAGCCGTAGGCGACCGTGTACGCGCCGACCTTCTCGTTCCAGCCCTTGTCGAGCACGTTGCCGGCGATGGTCTCGCGCAGGGCGTGCCAGCCCTCCGGGACCGGGCGGCCCTGGCGCTCGAAGAGCTGGATGCCGCGGTCGACGGTCATCCAGCACATGACCTTCGAGTAGACGTAGTGCCGCGGGCGCCGGCGGGCCTCCCAGATGCCGTGGTCCGGCTCGTGCCAGCGGCGCTCGACGGCCTCGACCATCGCGTTCATGAGCGCGAAGTCGCCATCCTCGGGCGGGCGTACGTCGGCGAGGGCGCAGATGAGGTCGGCGACGGGGCCGAACACGTCCAGCTGCACCTGGCCGTTGGCCGCATTGCCGATGCGCACGGGACGGGAGCCCGCGTAGCCGGGCAGCGCCTCGATCACGGCCTCGGGGCCGAGCTCGGTGCCGTCGAGGGTGTAAAGCGGGTGGAGCCGCTCCGGGTGCCCGTCGGTGTTGTCGGACACCCGCAGCGTCCAGCGCACCAGGGACTCGGCCTCCTCGGTGGAGCCGAGGTCGACGAGTGCCTTGGCGGTCAGCGAGGCGTCGCGCAGCCAGCAGTACCGGTAGTCCCAGTTGCGGGAGCCGCCGATCTCCTCCGGCAGCGAGGAGGTCGCGGCGGCCAGGATCGCGCCGCTGGGCTTGTGCCACAGGCCGCGCAGGGTGAGCGCGCTGCGCCGGACCAGGTCCTTGGCGATCGAGGGCAGCTTGAGCGACTCCGACCAGTCGCGCCAGGCGGCCTCGGCCGCGATCTGCCGCTCGGTCAGCGCCACCCGCGGCGCCTCGATCGAGTCGGTGCCGAGCCGCAGCTCCAGCATGGCCGTGCCGCCGACCGCGCTGAGGTCGACCGTCGCGCGGGCCATGTCGCTGTGGCCGTCGGAGCTGATCTCCCATTCGATGCCGGGGGAGTACAGCGCGATCGGCTCGTTGGAGCCCAGCACCAGCAGCCCGTCGCCGCCGAGCGGCTGGAGGCGGATGTGCACCTGGCCGAAGTCCGGGCGCGGGACGAAGTCGATGCGGGCCCGGGAGCTGCCCGACAGCACACGGATCAGCGAGTTGCCGGTGCGGTGGTGGTCCAGCCAGTCGGTGACGGTCAGGCCCGACCAGCGGGTCTCCACGGTCATGGTGCCCGGCCGGTAGCGCTGCCCGAGCGGGGTGCCGCCCTTCTCCGGCTGCACCGTGAAGTGCCCGGCCGCCGTGTCGCCGAGCAGGTCGGCGAAGACCGCGCCCGAGTCCGGCTTCGGGTGGCACAGCCAGGTGACCCGGGCGGCCGGCGTGAGCAGGGCGACGGTGTGGGTGTTGGAGAGCATCGAGTGCCGCTCGATCGGCACCGCCTGCTCGCCGAAGAGCCAGCGCCGCCGGGTGAACAGCAGCAGCTCGAGCACGGCCACCGCCGCCTCCGCGCCGTCGATGCGGAAGCGGGCCTGCGTCTCCTCGTCGGCCGTCCCGACCTTGATGCCGAGGTCGGGGCCGTGCAGGTGGGCGAAGGCCTTCTCGTCGGTGGCGTCGTCGCCGAGGTAGACCACCGCGCTCGCCGACACCTGCATGCGCAGCGCGTCGACGGCCAGGCCCTTGTCGGTCGGGACCACCGAGAGCTCGATGACCTCCTTGCCGGTGGTCACCTCGATGTCGGGCCACAGCGCCGCCCCGCTGCGCACGGCGTCGAAGACCCGCTGGGCCACGTCCCGCGGCGCGGCCCGGGTGTGCACCGCGATGCTCGCGGGCTTGCTCTCCAGCCGGACGCCCGGCTGGTCCCGGCAGATCGCGTTGAGCGCGGCCTGCAGCTCGCCGCGCCGCTGCTGGCGCTCGGGCGGCAGCTCGTCGACGAAGCCGACGTCGAACTCGGAGCCGTGGCTGCCGACGAGGCGCACCTCGGCGGGGAGGCGGGACAGGGCGGCAAGGTCACGCAGGGCCCGGCCGCTGATTACGCCCACCGTCGTCTGCGGCAGCGACGAGAGGGCGCGCACGGCGGCTACGGACTCGGCGGTCGGAGTCGCCTTGGTGGGGTCCGCGACGATCGGCGCGAGGGTGCCGTCGTAGTCACATGCCACCAAGAGGTTGGGCACGCGGGCGACGCGTAGCACCGCCGCGCGGAGGTCCGGGTCGAGCGAGAGGCCGTTGCCTGTCGCCGAGGTCTGGTTCATGTCCGGCCTGTTCGTGGAAGTCGGTTGTGCATTCAGGGTGTTCGACAGGGTGTTCAGCAGGGTGCCGAGCGGTTGGGGCTGTGCGGTCGGGCAGGCGCCGTGCCGACGGGCGGGTCATGATGCGGCGCCGAGCGCGTCCAGGAACGAGTCCGCCCAGGTTCGGACATCGTGGGCGCGCAGGTGGGAATGCATAGCATGCATTCGCTTGCGGCCCTCGACCGGGTCGACATGGATCGCACGCATGAGTGCGTCTTTCACCCCGTCGAGGTCGTGCGGATTGCACAGGTACGCCTGGCGCAGCTCGGCGGCCGCGCCCGCGAACTCCGAAAGCACGATGGCGCCCCGGCCGTCGGCGTGGGCACCGACATACTCCTTGGCCACCAGGTTCATGCCATCCCTCAGCGGAGTCACCATCATCACGTCGGCCGCAACATACAACGCGGCCAACTCAGCCCGACTGTACGACTGATGGAGATAGTGCACGGCCGGTTGGCCAACTCGTCCGTACTCCCCATTGATCCGCCCGACCTCACGCTCGACGTTCACCCGGAGCGTCTGGTAGTGCTCCACCCGCTCCCGGCTCGGCGTAGCCACTTGTACCATCACCGTCTCGGGCGCCGTGAGTCGTCCATCCGACAGCAGTTCCCTGAATGCCTTGAGGCGCCTTTCGATGCCCTTGGTGTAGTCGAGCCGGTCCACGCCCAGGATGATCGTGCGGGGCTCGCCCAGCTCGGTGCGGATCGCGGCCGCCCTGGCCTGCACTTCCGGCGAGGCGGCGAGACGCCGCATCTCCTCGACGTCGATCGAGATCGGGAACGCCTCGGCGCGCACGGTGCGGCCCTCCCACTCCACGATTCCGCGGCGCACGCGAGTGCCGAGCAGATGTCGGGCCAGTTGGACGAAGTTCTGCGCGCCGAGTGGCCGCTGGAAACCAACCAGATCGGCACCGAGCAGACCCTTGAGAATGTCCGCGCGGCGCGGTAGTTGCATGAACAGTTCGACGGGTGGGAATGGGATGTGCAGAAAAAACCCGATCTTGAGATCGGGCCGGGACTCGCGCAGCAGGGCCGGCACGAGTTGCAACTGGTAATCCTGCACCCACACCGTGGCACCCGGCGCGGCATCGTCGGCGACCGCCTTCGCGAATCGCTCGTTGACCAGACGGTACGACTCCCACCATCGTCGTTTGAAGATCGGCGTCTCCACGGCGTCGTGATAGAGCGGCCAGAGGCTGGAATTGGAGAAGCCCTCGTAGTAGCGCTCGATCTCGCCCGCGCTGAGCGGCACGGTGTGCAGATGAATCCCGCCGGCCTCGAACGTCTCCTCCTGGGTGTCGGTGTCCCCGCTCCCGCCGGGCCAGCCGACCCAGGTCCCGTTGCGCTGTTCGAGCACGGGCTCGAGCGCCGTCACCAGCCCGCCCGGGCTCCTGCGGTAGCTGACCTCACCGTCCGGGCCCACCACCTTGTCGACGGGCAACCGGTTGGCGACCACTACGAATGCACTGTCTCCAGCCACGTGTCGAGTCCTCCCCCTGGGTGATCCACCCTCGTACTTTCAGCCTACTGATCCCGGGTGCGACCTGGCAGCATGCGGAGTGCTGGCTCACAGGTGCGATCCTGCTGTGCATGTCGCGTATCGATGTCGAACCCGTACGGGAGTCGAGCCGGACCGTCACCGTCGTCGGTCTCTCGTTGCTCATCCTCACCGTCATCGGCGCCCTCTTCGGGTACGTCCTCGGCTTACGTGACATTGATGAGAATAAGTCAACCGCCGGTGACGGTCCGTTGGTGGTGCCCTCCGGAGCCGCGACCAGCGCCGCCAACCCGGCGCGGCCGCGCGCCTGCCCGCAGTTCGTCAGCGCGGGCGCCCTCAAGCAAGACCCGAGCGCGGCGGTGCCGATGCAGCTGGTGCAGTACGTGCGGACCGGCAACAACAAGGAGGCCTGGATCTGCCGCGAGAGGGACGGCTCCGGGCTGTGGTATCAGGGCCACGACCGCCTCGAGAACTGGGCCGACGAGGACGGCGGCGAGATCCCTGAGGAGGGCAAGAACGGGCTGCTGCGCCCCGGCGCCACCGAGGACGCCAAGAACCGGTCGTACTCCGTCACCAATGACGGGACCACCTACACCGTCACGCCCCGGAGCCTGGCGATCGGCTCGAAGACCTACGGAGTGATCCAAGCCTACCCGCCCGCCTGAGGGGTGGGTTGGGCACTCGGCGCCGGGCCTGGAAAGATTGGGGCGATTCCCGTACGCAAGCTGACCGGAGGTAGGGGCGCACCGTGGCGCAGTACATCTACGTGCTCGAGAAGGCGCGCAAGGCGCACGGCGACAAGGTCGTGCTCGACAACGTCACGCTGTCGTTCCTGCCCGGCGCGAAGATCGGTGTCGTCGGCCCGAACGGCGCCGGCAAGTCGAGCCTGCTCAAGATCATGGCCGGGCTGGACAAGCCGAGCAACGGCGAGGCCCGGCTCATGCCCGGCTACACCGTCGGCATGCTGCTGCAGGAGCCGCCGCTCAACGAGAGCAAGACGGTCCTGGGCAACATCGAGGAGGCCGTCGCCGACACCAAGACCAAGCTCGCGCGGTTCAACGAGGTCGCCGAGCTCATGGCGACCGACTACACCGACGAGCTGATGGAGGAGATGGGCCGCCTCCAGGAGGAGCTCGACCACGCCGACGCGTGGGACATCGACTCCAAGCTGCAGCTGGCCATGGACGCCCTGCGCTGCCCGGCCCCCGACGCCGACGTCACCCAGCTCTCCGGGGGTGAGCGCCGCCGGGTCGCGCTGTGCAAGCTGCTGCTCGAGGCGCCCGACCTGCTGCTGCTGGACGAGCCCACCAACCACCTCGACGCCGAGAGTGTGAACTGGCTGGAGCAGCACCTGCAGAAGTACGCGGGCGCGGTGCTGGCCGTCACCCACGACCGGTACTTCCTCGACCACGTGGCCGAGTGGATCGCCGAGGTCGACCGCGGCCAGGTCCACGGCTACCAGGGCAACTACTCGACCTACCTGGAGAAGAAGGCCCAGCGGCTGGCGGTGGCCGGACGCAAGGACCAGAAGCTGCAGAAGCGCCTCTCCGAGGAGCTCGAGTGGGTCCGCTCCAACGCCAAGGCCCGCCAGACCAAGTCCAAGGCCCGCCTCGAGCGCTACGAGGAGATGGCCAACGAGGCGGAGAAGACCCGCAAGCTGGACTTCGAGGAGATCCAGATCCCGCCCGGCCCGCGCCTGGGCAACATGGTCATCGAGGCCAAGAACCTGGTCAAGGGCTTCGACGAGCGCGGCGTGCTGATCGACGGGCTGTCGTTCTCGCTGCCGCGCAACGGCATCGTCGGCATCATCGGCCCGAACGGCGTCGGCAAGACCACGCTGTTCAAGACCATCGTCGGGCTGGAGACGGCGGACGACGGCGTGGTGCGGGTCGGCGAGACGGTCAAGCTGTCCTACGTCGACCAGAACCGGACCGGCCTCGACGGCGACAAGACCGTCTGGGAGGTCGTCTCCGACGGCCTGGACCACCTCATGGTCGGCAAGGTCGAGATGCCCTCGCGGGCCTACGTGGCCGCGTTCGGCTTCAAGGGCCCCGACCAGCAGAAGCCGACCAAGGTGCTCTCCGGCGGCGAGCGCAACCGGCTCAACCTGGCGCTGACGCTCAAGATCGGCGGCAACGTGCTGCTGCTGGACGAGCCGACCAACGACCTCGACGTCGAGACGCTGTCCTCGCTGGAGAACGCGCTGCTGGAGTTCCCCGGCTGCGCCGTGGTCATCTCCCACGACCGGATGTTCCTGGACCGGGTGGCCACGCACATCCTGGCCTGGGAGGGCGACGACGAGAACTCGGCCAAGTGGTTCTGGTTCGAGGGCAACTTCGAGTCCTACGAGAAGAACAAGGTCGACCGGCTCGGCCCCGAGGCGGCCCGGCCACACAGCGTGACCTACCGCAAGCTCACCCGCGACTGACGGCAACCGACAGTAGTGGCCCGCTTCATTTACCACTGCGCCCTGCGCTGGTCCGATCTGGACGCGTACGGGCACGTCAACAACGCGCGCTTCCTCACGCTCTACGAGGAGGCGCGCGTTGCGCTGATGTTCACCGCCGCCCGTGCGGCCGGCCTGGAGTCGTTCGAGAACGGCATCGTCATCTCACGTCATGAGATCGACTATCTCCGGCCGATCGACTACGGCGACCCGGTGCGCATCGAGCTGTGGATCGAGGAGATCAAGGCGTCGCGGCTGATCGTGGCGTACGAGCTCTTCGACGGCGACGAGCTGGCGTCCCGGGCGCGGACCGTCTGCGTGCCCTACGACCTCGAGGCCGGGCGCCCCCGCCGGGTCCGCGACATCGAGCGCGAGTTCCTCTCGCCCTGGCTCGGATAGTGGCCTGGCTGGCCGAATCCGGCCGCTCCGACGCCTGCGCGTTCGCCGCGCGGGTGGCCCGGCTCGACCCGGCCGCCGTCGTGCGGCTGCGGCCCGCGGGGGAGCGGGTGGCGCTGTGGTCGCGGCTGCCGTGGGGGGTGCTCGTGACCCGTGGCATCGCCGCCGCGGTGTCCCGGGACCGGACCGTCTCGGCCCGCGATCTGCTCGCGTCGGTCGATGGCGAGCTTCCCGCATCGCGGGACACGGATTGGCGCTGGTCGCTGCCGCCGATCCCCGGGACGGTGGTCGAGCGCATCCCGGCGGCCGACGTCCTGCGGATCGGCGCGGCGGCCGCGGAGACGCTGCGGACCGCCGCCGCCGAGGGGGTCGGCGGCCGCGCGGTCGGCTCGCGGGTCCTGCGCGACGCGCTGCTCGATCATGAGCCCATCGTGGTCACCACGGAGACGGGCCGGCGTATACCCGTCACGCAGCGTCTCGTCCAGGCGGTCATCCGCATGGGGTTCGTCGGCGGCGGCCCGCCAGACTTGGTCGATGTCCGGATTTCGGGCCCGTGGACGGCCCTGGCCTGCGCATATGGCTCTGCCTGGCATCGGGCGGGCGGATCACTGCTCATCGGATAGACGGCTGTAAGACCCTCACCCGAACGGGTGGTGCGAGGGTGAAATTGGGGGCTGCTGAAACTCGACCGAACGGGTACCGTCCTCTTTCGGGTCCACCGCCGAGCGAATTCGGTTGGCGACGGACCGCACATGCGGGTGGAGGCGCACGGGGGAGCAGGGAGCCGGGACGATGCCAAGGTGGCCATGGCGGGCCGAGCAGGCGAGTGGGTCGAAGACCGACTCGATCGTGGCTCAGCTGCCGCGGGAAGACGCAACCCCGACGATCGACGGAGCGTGCGAGAAGTCGCAGGAGGACGGCGCCGGCGGGATCGCGCCGGTGACACTGCCACGGGTCGCGGAGGCCCTCGAGAAGCTCGACATCCGCTACCTGACGGACGGCGACGGCAGCCTGCTCGCGCTCTGGGAGCGCCACGCGGTGCTGTTCGCGCTGGAGGGGCCGGCGGACGAGATCCTGGTCATCCGGGCGCGGCCGCACGCGACGGTTCCGCCGGACTGGGCCGATCGGGCCTACCGGGTGATCAACGAGTGGAACCACACCCGGCGCTTCTACAAGGCCTACGTCGGTGACGCGACCGACCGCGGCCAGCTGCCCATCTACGCCGAGATGCAGGTGCCGCTGCTGTCGGGCGCGCACGAGGCGCTCGTCGCCGAACTCGTCGACTGCGCGGCCGTGGTGGCCCTCGGCTTCGTGGACTGGCTCCACGACGAAGGCGCGCTGCTCTAACGCTGCCTATGGAGTTGGACCCGCTCCGGAGCGTGCCTGTTCCGGTCCCCAAGTGACGCCCGCTCGGCGAGGTCGGTTGCGCAGCCGGTCTCGCCGACCCCCGTTTCGGACGTGATCGGGGGACCGCGATCCAGTATTCGATGCAGGCCTCTCGATGTCCTCTCGGTCGGCTCTCACGGGTCTCTCGGGTGGGGCATGACTCCGAGTTCGTACCCCATGGTGCCCGGTTCATGCGCCGAACGTCCGGTTTTCCCCGAAAGTGCCGGCCGGGGAGATTGCCGCAGGGTACGGCCGTGAGCCGGTTTCGCGGCGGGCGTGGGACGATAGTTGCGATCCCCAGCCCGATGGAGAACGGACGCCTGTGCCACCGACGATCGACCCCGGCGCGAACCGCCCCGGCGCCACCGTGCCGGACCGGATCCGCAACTTCTGCATCATCGCCCACATCGACCACGGGAAGTCGACGCTGGCCGACCGGATGCTGCAGCTGACCGAGGTGGTCGAGGCGCGGCAGATGCGGGCCCAGTATCTCGACCGCATGGACATCGAGCGCGAGCGCGGCATCACGATCAAGAGCCAGGCCGTGCGCATGCCGTGGAAGGTTCGCGAGGGCGGCCTGGCCGGCGACTCGTTCGTGCTGAACATGATCGACACGCCGGGGCACGTGGACTTCACCTACGAGGTCTCGCGCAGCCTGGCCGCGTGCGAGGGGGCCGTCCTGCTCGTCGACGCCGCGCAGGGCATCGAGGCGCAGACGCTGGCCAACCTGTATCTCGCGCTCGAGAACGACATGCAGATCATCCCCGTGCTCAACAAGATCGACCTGCCGGCCGCGCAGCCGGAGAAGTACGCGGAGGAGCTGGCCCACCTCATCGGCTGCGAGCCGGACGACTGCCTGCGCGTCTCGGGCAAGACGGGCGCTGGCGTCGCGCACCTGCTGGACGAGATCGTGCGGCAGCTGCCGGCCCCGACGGGCGACTCCACCGGCGCGGCCCGGGCGATGATCTTCGACTCCGTCTACGACGTGTACCGGGGCGTGGTCACCTACGTCCGGGTGGTCGACGGGCGGATCGAGGCCCGCGACCGCATCCGCATGATGTCCACCGGCGCGGTGCACGAGTTGCTGGAGATCGGCGTCATCTCGCCCGAGCCGATCAAGAGCACCGGGCTCGGGGCGGGCGAGGTGGGCTACCTCATCACCGGCGTGAAGGACGTGCGCCAGTCGCGGGTGGGTGACACGGTCACCATCAACGCGAAGCCGGCGACCGAGGCGCTGGGGGGCTACAAGGACCCCAAGCCGATGGTGTACTCGGGCCTGTACCCGATCGACGGCTCGGACTACCCGCTGCTGCGCGACGCCCTCGACAAGCTCAAGCTCAACGACGCGGCCCTGGTCTACGAGCCCGAGACCAGCCTCGCGCTCGGCTTCGGCTTCCGCTGCGGCTTCCTCGGCCTGCTGCACCTGGAGATCATCCAGGAGCGGCTGGAGCGCGAGTTCAACCTCGACCTGATCTCCACGGCGCCCAACGTGGTGTACCGCGTGATCATGGACGACGGCTCCGAGCACATGGTCACGAACCCCAGCGAGTTCCCCGACGGCAAGACCGGCCAGATCTACGAGCCGACCGTCCGCGCCACGGTGCTGACTCCGAACGACTTCGTCGGCGCGGTCATGGAGCTCTGCCAGGGCCGCCGCGGCTCGCTGCTGGGCATGGACTACCTGTCCGCCGACCGGGTCGAGCTGCGCTACACACTGCCCCTCGGCGAGATCATCTTCGACTTCTTCGACCAGCTCAAGAGCCGCACCAAGGGCTACGCGAGCCTCGACTACGAGCCCTCCGGCGAGCAGCAGGCCGACCTGGTCAAGGTCGACATCCTGCTGCACGGCGAGCCGGTCGACGCCTTCAGTGCCATCGTGCACAAGGACAAGGCGTACAACTACGGCGTCAGCATCGCCGGCAAGCTGCAGAAGCTCATCCCGCGCCAGCAGTTCGAGGTGCCGATCCAGGCCGCCATCGGCAGCCGGATCATCGCCCGCGAGACGATCCGCGCCATCCGCAAGGACGTGCTCGCCAAGTGCTACGGCGGTGACATCAGCCGCAAGCGCAAGCTGCTGGAGAAGCAGAAGGAAGGCAAGAAGCGGATGAAGATGGTGGGCCGCGTCGAGGTGCCGCAGGAGGCGTTCATCGCCGCCCTGTCGACCTCGGACGCGCCCGCGGCGGACAAGCCGAAGAAGTGACGGTCCCGGGACAGGTGACGGCGCCCGGGAGCCGGCACTGCCCCCGGTGCGGCGCGCCCACGGGTGAGCTGCCCGCCAGGTGCGCCGCGTGCGGCTACGAGACCTACCTCAATCCGCGCCCCACCGGCACCGTCGTCATCCTGCGCGACGAGACGTTCCTGGCCATCCGGCGGGCCCGCGAACCCCGCAAGGGCTACTGGGACCTGCCCGGCGGCTTCTGCGACGGCTTCGAGCACCCCGCCGAGGCGGCCGTGCGCGAGGCCCGCGAGGAGCTGGGCGTGACCGTCGAGCTCGGCGAGTTCGCCGGGATGTTCATCGGGTCGTACGACTTCCAGGGCGAGCGGCTGCCGGTGCTGGACTGCTTCTGGCTCGCCACCATCACCGCGGGCGAGATCGTGCTCGATCCGGGGGAGGGCAGCGAGTACACCTGGCTGTCCCTGGACGATCCGCCCGAGATGGCTTTTCCGTCAATGGACTCGGTATTGCGCAATCCCGTCGTTCGTCGATCTTCCGTACGTTTGGCCCCCTGAGACCGGGGGCAATACAAGTTCAACCGCAAAGCAATGCCCCCTGGTTGAGCTTGGTACAAGGAGGAAGACCAGTGACTGTCACCGGAATCATTACCGCGCTGATCGTCGGTCTCATCATCGGCGCCCTCGGCCGGCTGGTCATCCCCGGCCGTCAGAACATGCCGATCTGGCTGACCATCGTCGTCGGCATCATCGCCGCGTTCCTCGGCACCCTGATCGCGAACGCGATCGGCATCGCCACCGACACCCCGGGTGTCGACTGGGGCGAGCTGCTGGTCCAGGTCGTCGTGGCCGCCATCGGCGTGGCCCTGGTGGCCGGTTTCGCGGGCCGCGGTCGCCGCGCCCTGTAAGTTTCACCATCAGCTGAACGCGAATGGCCCCCGGATTCCGAATCCGGGGGCCATTCGCGTGTATGCCGAGATTTGATTATCGCAGCCAGGGAATAGAACGGTCGAGCAGGCCGCGGGTCTTCAGCTCCTTGCGGAGCGGAATCTCCTCGTCGATGTAACCGTTCCAGTTGATGCCCCAGTAGTTCGCGGTGTGACTCGCCTCACCGAGCAGCTGGCGCTGCACCGGCGTGCGGTTGTTCCACCACTCGCCCTGGAAGTCGATCGGCATGTCGTCGAGGATGCGGATCCACCGGTAGGTGTAGCCCACGAACAGCATCTTGCGGGTGATGTCCGAGTAGTTGGGCGACCGCGAGTGCCAGAGGCGCCGATCGAAGATGAAGCAGTCACCGGGGTTCGCCGTGATCTCGACGGTGCCCTCGGGGTCGGGGTTGTGCACCGTGGTGTCGGCCGGGCGGGGCAGGGAGTTCCACAGGTGGCTGCCCGGGATGACCTTCGTGGCGCCACGGCCGGTCTCCGAGAGGTCGGAGATGACGTAGGCGACCTTCAGCGAGAACATGGGCCGCGGCAGGTTCGGGTCCATGGTCTCCGGGTCGGAGTTCTGGCGATACCCGTCCTGGTGCCAGCCCCACGAGGGCGGCTCCTCCTCGGAGGTGGGCGGCGTGACGTCCAGGTGGTTGTGGTGCGTGTAGATGTTCCACCCGGCCAGGCCCCACATGTAGGGGAAGATGGTCGGCTGGGTCAGCAGGTGCCCGAAGAGCTCGTCGCGGTTGAGGAAGCCCAGCAGATGCAGCGTGCCGTCCTTCTTCATGCTCTTGGAGCCGGCCGCCTTCTCCTCCTCGTAGACCCGGTCCATCGCGGCCTCGAGCGCGGCCCGGTGGTCCTCCGTGAGGACGTTGCGGACCAGCAGGAAGCCGTTGTCCAGGAACTCCTTGCGGTCGGTCTCGCTGATCGGCTCGTAGCCGGTGAGATCGCCGTAGTCGGGTGCAGCGGACGTCATGTCCTCCCCTTACTTTGGTCTTTCGCTCGCGTGGTCTCGAACGACCCGATGGTAACGCGAGGTGTATATGGGGCCGACTCGGGAGTTGGCCACCTGACAATGTCCGAAAGGGCGACAACCCGCTGCTCGCGAGCAACGTCAAGGTCTTCAGTAGACCTCGGCGACGACCCGCTCCCCACCGGGACCGGCGTCGATGCCGCCACGCTCCGTCACGTGCGCCCACGCTCCGCTCGTGGCCGTCCACTGCATGTCGCCGTAGACGACGCGCTTCACCCCGCGCTCCTGGGCGTGGGCGACCAGCCAGTGCGCGTACTGCCAGCCGGTCTTCTTCTCGCCGACCTTCAGGGCCACCCCGACGAGGTTGTTCACGTCCGCGGTCTTGACGCTGCCCCAGTCCAGCTTCAGGTCGGCGCTCAGGGAGCGGGCCGCCTCCGGGCCGCGGCTGGACTCCTCGGTGACCGTGCACGCGACCGCGCCCGGCACCTCGCCGCTGAGGGCGTTGACCATCGTCTCGGACTCGTCGGCCCACTTCTCGTAGGCCTCGGGGTGCGCGCTGCGCTGCACCTGCTGGGCCGCGTCCGTGACCCGCATCTGCTCCCAGCCCTTGACCTTGAGCAGCGCGGTGAAGAACTGCCCGGCCGCGTAGCGCGGGTCGGCGATCTGCTCGGGCTTGCCCCAGCCCTGGCTCGGCCGCTGCTGGAACAGCCCGATCGAGTCCCGGTCGCCGCCGGTCAGGTTCTCCAGCTTCGACTCCTGCCAGGCGGTGGCCAGCGCGACGACCAGGCCGCGGTGCGGGATCTTGCGGGTCAGCCCGACCGCGGTGATGGTGGCCGCGTTGGCCAGCTGCTCGGCGTCGAGCTCGACCTCGGAAGCGTCCCCCGTCGCCCCGACGGCCGCGTTGCCGGCGCTCACCACGCAGGCGCGGCCGGTGGCGACGGTCAGCGGGATGTTCGCGCTGATGCGGTTGATGACGACGTACGCGCACAGCGCCACGGCCACGGCCGCCAGGGCCGCGATCGTCACCAGTCGTCGCGCACGCATGTCCACCTCCCAGTCGTCAGGTCGAACAGCGTACGTGGCAGATACCAGCCGACCCGGTCAGGCGGCGCCGTCGGGTACCCAGTTCGGGTCCCTTTTCTCGCGGAATGCGGCGATTCCTTCGACGCCCTCGGGCGAGCCGAAGTAGGCGACGGACAGCTCGGTCATCGCCCGGATCTCGTCGCGGAAGCTGTCGGATTTCGGCGTCCGTAGCAGCTCCTTGGTGCCGGCGAGGGCCCCGGGGGCGCCCCGGACCAGGTCGCGCACGTAGGCGTCTACCGCGGCGTCGAGCCCGTCGGGGTCCACCGCCGCGGTCACCAGCCCGATGCGCTCGGCCCGGGCCCCGTCGAACGTGGCGCCGGTGAGGAACAGCTCGGCCGCGGCCCGCCGGTCCAGCCGCGGGAGCACTGTGGCCGAGATCACCGCGGGGACCACCCCGATGCGCACCTCGGAGAACGCGAACGTGGCGGTGCTCGCGCACACCGCGATGTCGGCGGCGGCGATCAGCCCCAGGCCGCCGGCCCGGGCCGGCCCCGCGACCCGCGCCACGACCGGCTTGCGGCCCTCCCAGATCGCGGCGAGCACGTCGCCGAGCCTGCTCACCGGCGGTTTGCCCGAGCCGAACGCGGCCGCCGTCTCCTTCAGGTCCGCGCCGGAGCAGAAGACCGGGCCGGTGTGGGTCAGCACGATCGCGCGGACCGACGGGTCGGCGTCGGCCGCGGCCAGCGCCGCGAGCAGTTCCTCGATCAGGGCCGTGGACAGCGCGTTGCGGTTGGGCGGGCTGTCCAGGGTGAGCGTCGCCACGCCCCGTGCGGTTTCCGAGAGCACCAGAGACATGCGGGCACACTAGTGGGATGCCCGGATCACTGCCAGAAGGCGAGCCGATTCCCCGCGACGGTTCGCTGCCCGACGGGGTCGCGGACGCGGCCGGTCGCGAGGGTTTCGGGGTGTACGTCCACGTGCCCTTCTGCGCCACGCGGTGCGGGTACTGCGACTTCAACACCTACACCGCGAGCGAGGGCGTGCTCAGCGCCGGCTACGCCGAGCAGGTGCTCGACGAGCTGGCCCTCGCCGCCAAGGTCGTGCGCCCGCCCCGGGTCGACACCGTCTTCTTCGGCGGCGGCACCCCGACGCTGCTGCCCCCGGCCGAGCTCGGCCGCATCCTGGAGGGCATCGACCGCGCCTGGGGCCTGGCCGCCGACGCCGAGGTGACCACCGAGGCCAACCCCGAGTCCGTCGACCTCGCCGGGCTGCGGCAGCTGCGGGCGGCCGGCTTCAACCGCATCTCCCTCGGCATGCAGTCGGCCGCGCCGCACGTGCTGGCCGTCCTGGACCGCCGGCACACGCCCGGCCGGCCCGCCGCGGCCGCCGCCGAGGCCCGCGCGGCCGGATTCGAGCGGGTCAACCTGGACCTGATCTACGGCACGCCGGGGGAGCGGCCCGAGGACTTCGCGGGGTCCCTCGCGACCGTGGTCGACGCCGGGGTCGACCACGTCAGCGCGTACGCGCTCATCGTCGAGGACGGCACGCGCATGGCCGCCCGGATGCGCCGCGGCGAGCTGCCCTACCCCGACGACGACGTGGCCGCCGACCGCTACCTCGCCGCCGACGAGGCCCTGCACGCCGCGGGCTTTACGTGGTACGAGGTCTCGAACTGGTCGAAGGACTCGCCGTGCCGGCACAACGAGCTGTACTGGCGCGGCGGGGACTGGTGGGGGCTCGGGCCGGGCGCGCACAGCCACGTCGGCGGGGTGCGCTGGTGGAACGTGAAGCACCCGCACACCTATGCCGCGCGGCTCGCGGACTCCGCGTCGCCGGGGCAGGCCCGGGAGGTACTGACGCCGGACGAGCGGCACCTGGAGGACGTGCTGCTGCGCATCCGGCTCGCGGACGGCCTGCCGCTGGAGGTGCTCGACGCCGCCGGGCTCGCGGGCGCGCGCGACTGCCTCGCCGACGGGCAGCTGGACCCGGACGCGTTCGCGGCGGGCCGCGCGGTGCTCACGCTGCGTGGCCGTCTGCTGGCCGATGGCGTGGCCCGGGCGCTGACGTAAGAAGGGGCGGCCCGATGGGCCGCCCCTTCTGGAAAACTGGGTCCTACTTGAGGAAGCGGAACGTCATCGGGTAGCGGTACAGCTCCCCGTTGTTCGCCTTCATGCCACCGAGGATGGCGAAGACGATGATGACGATCCACACCAGGAACGGCAGGAAGAACAGGATCCCGAACGAGCAGATCGAGACGATGACCGCCACGATCATGGCGATGCCCCACGTGATCTGGAAGTTCAGGGCCTCGTTCGCGTGGGCCTTGACGGTCGGCGACTCGTTGCCCTTCGCCAGGAGCGCGACGAGCGGGGCGATGAAGCCGACGACGATTCCGCCGAAGTGGGCGATGAGCGCCCACGTCTTCTCGTCGCTGTTGGCGTAGCCGGCCGGCGCGCCGGGCTGCCCGTAGGCGCCGGGCTGCTGGTAACCGGGCTGCTGGTACCCACCCGGCTGCTGGTAGCCGCCGGGCTGCTGCTGCTGATAGCCGGGCTGCTGGTAACCCGGCTGCTGGTAGCCGGACTGGTCGTACCCGGCGCCCGACGTGGGCGGGGTGCCATAGGCCCCGCCGCCGCTCGACGGCGGCGGAGCGTACCCACCACCCGACACGGGCGGCTGGGGCGGGTACCCGGAGTTGGGGTCCGACGGCATGCCGTATTCCCCGGGGCGAGGTGGTTCACTCATGGGGGCCACGGTAGGTGCACCGATCAAGTGGCGCCAGCGACACGACATGACTTCTTTTGGACAAGTTTTACCCAGTACAACGGCCGCAGCGTCTATCGTGCGCCAAACGATCATCGCGTGCCCCCGCGCGACTGACGTAGACTGGCACTCACGAGTTGGGAGTGCCAGTCCTCGAGGAGGTGCCATGGGCCTTGACGAGCGGAAGCTCGAAGTGCTTCGTGCCATCGTCGAGGACTACGTCGCCACCCAGGAACCGGTCGGGAGCAAGTCGCTCGTCGAACGGCACAACCTGCGGGTCTCCCCGGCGACCGTCCGCAACGACATGGCGGTGCTGGAGGAGGAGGGATATATCCGACAGCCGCACACCAGTGCGGGCCGGGTGCCCACCGACGCCGGCTATCGCCTCTTCGTCGACAAGCTCTCCCGGGTCAAGCCGCTGAGCCAGGCCGAGCGCCGGGCCATCGAGCGGTTCCTGATCGGGGCGGTCGACCTCGACGACGTGGTCCACCGCACCGTGCGGCTGCTCGCGCAGCTCACCCGGCAGGTGGCCGTGGTGCAGTATCCCAGCCTGTCGCGAGCGAGCGTGCGGCACTTCGAGCTGGTGCCGATCTCCACGACGCGGCTCATGGTGGTGATGATCGCCGAGACCGGCCGCGTCGAGCAGCGCCTGGTCGACCTCCCGGGGCCGATCCTGGCCGACGACGTCACCGAGCTGCGCCGCATGATCAACGAGAAGCTGGTCGGCAAGCGGCTGGCGGACACGCCTCCGCTCGTGGTGGCCCTCGTCGAGGAGACCGCGCCGAGCCTGCGGCCGCCGATGACGACGCTGTCCACCGTCCTGCTGGAGACGCTGGTCGAGCGGTCCGAGGAGCGCATCGCGCTCGCCGGCACCGCCAACCTGGCCCGCGGCGGCCTGCTGGACTTCCAGGGCTCGCTGCGCCCGATCCTCGAGGCGCTCGAGGAGGAGGTCATCCTGCTCAAGCTCTTCGGCGAGGTCGAGCCCAGCATGACCCGGGTGCGCATCGGCGACGAGAACGAGATCGAGGACCTGCGGACCGCGTCGATCGTGGCCACCGGCTACGGACCGGGCACCATGGTGGTCGGGGGGATGGGCGTGCTCGGGCCGACCCGCATGGACTACCCCGCAAACATCGCGACCGTGCGGGCCGTGGCACGCTACGTCGGCGACCTGCTGGCACAGAGTTGACATCTATCTCAGGGGCATAGGACTCAGTGGCGAAGGACTATTACGGGATTCTCGGTGTCAAGCGGGACTCCACAGCCGATGAGATCAAGCGGGCCTACCGGCGGTTGGCCCGCGAGTTCCACCCGGACGTCAATCCCGACCCGGCGGCGCAGGAGAAGTTCAAGGAGATCAACGCGGCCTACGAGGTCCTGTCCGACCCGCGCAAGCGGGAGATGGTCGATCTCGGCGGCGACCCGCTCGCGCCCAGCGGTGGCGGGGGCGGCCCGGCCGGCGGGGCGTTCGTGGGCTTCCAGGACATCATGGACGCTTTCTTCGGCACCCAGTCCGCCCGCGGGCCCCGCCCGCGCGTGCGTCCGGGCGCCGACGCGATCCTGCGGCTCGACCTCGACCTGCACGAGACCGCGTTCGGCGTCGAGGCGCCGATCCAGGTCGACACCGCGATCGTCTGCGGCACCTGCCAGGGCGCCGGCACCGCGGCGGGCACCCACCCGCAGACCTGCGAGATCTGCCAGGGCCGCGGCGAGGTCCAGTCGGTCCAGCGCACGTTCCTCGGCCAGGTCGTCTCGGCCCGCCCCTGCTCGGCCTGCCAGGGCTTCGGCACCGTGATCCCGCACCCGTGCGCGACCTGCGGCGGCGACGGCCGGGTCCGCACCCGCCGCTCGCTCACCGTCAAGATCCCGTCGGGCGTCGAGGACGGCATGCGCATCCGGCTCGCCCAGCAGGGTGAGGTCGGCCCCGGCGGCGGCCCGCCCGGCGACCTCTACGTCGAGATCCACGAGCGCCCGCACGACGTGTACTCGCGCAAGGACGACGACCTGCACTGCCGCGTCACCGTGCCGATGACCGCGGCGGCGCTCGGCACCCGGCTGACCATCAAGACTCTCGACGGCGAGGAGACGGTCGACGTGAAGGCCGGCACCCAGCCGACCTCCACGCTGCGCATCCGCGGCAAGGGCGTGCCCCACCTGCGCGGCGCGGGCCGCGGCGATCTCTACGTCCACCTGGACGTGCGCACGCCGACGCGCCTCGAGCCGGAGCAGGAGCGCCTGCTGCGCGAGTTCGCCCGAAGCCGGGGCGAGGAGGTCGCCGAGCTGTCGAAGCAGGGCGGCTTCTTCTCGCGGATGCGCGACGCGTTCAACGGGCACGCGTGAGCGGTCCGGAGCGGAGCGGAGGGGCCGCTCACCGGGGGTGCAGGGTTTGGCTCGCGTCGCCGGAGCGGAGCGGAGGCGGCGTGAGCGGTCCGGAGCGGAGCGGAGGGGCCGCTCACCGGGGGTGCAGGTTCGGCTTGCGTCGCCGGAGCGGAGCGGAGGCGGCGTGAGCCTGCCGCTTTTTCTGGTTCCAGCGCTGCCTGAGGGGTCGTCTTTCGTACTTGACGGCCCCGAGGGGCATCACGCGGCCGATGTGCAGCGGATCACGCCGGGCGAGGCGCTGCTGCTCGCCGACGGGCGCGGCGGCGTGGCCCGGGCCGTGGTCACCGCGGCGCGCAAGGGTGCCCTGACGCTGGAGCTGGACGAGCCCACCTTCGAGCCCGCGCCCGACCCGGCCCTCACCGTGGTGCAGGGCATCGCGAAGGGGGAGCGGGCCGAGCTCGCCGTACAACTCCTGACCGAGGTCGGCGTCGACCGCATCGTGCCGTGGCAGGCGGCGCGCAGCATCGCGCGCTGGAAGGACGAGCGGCCCCTCGAACGGTGGCGCTCGACCGTGCGCGAGGCGGCCAAGCAGGCCCGCCGCTCGTGGATTCCCGAGGTCGCGCCGGCGTGCACGACGCGGCACCTGGCGCTGTCCGGCACCGTGCTGGTGCTGCATGAGGAGGCCGCGCTGCCCCTGTCGTCGGTGCCGCTGCCCGCGTCCGGGTCGATCACGCTGGTCGTCGGGCCGGAGGGCGGGGTGGCGCCGGAGGAGCTGGACGCGATCGGCGGGACCGCGGTCCGGCTCGGCCGGGAGGTGCTGCGGACCTCGACCGCCGGGGCGGCTGCGGTGGCCGCGTTGTCGGTGCGGCTCGGGCGCTGGTGAGGTCGCCGGCGACGGCGCTGGTGAGGTCGGCGGCGACGCACGCCCTCCGCGGGCGGGCCGGTCAGCGGAAGTAGCTCGCGCCGTTCAGGTCCAGCACGGCGCCCGAGGACCACTCGGCCTGCGGCGACGCCAGGTACAGCACCGCCGCCGCGACCTCCTCCGGTGTCGCGACGCGTCCGAAGGGGCTCTGGGAGCGGATCGCGTCGCCCTCCGGCGAGGCCAGCAGGTCCGCGACCAGGTCGGTGGCCACGAACCCCGGGGCGACCGCCGACACGGCGATGCCCCGCGGCGCGAGCGCCCTCGCGAGGCTCTGGGTCATCGAGTTGAGGGCGGCCTTCGCCGCGCCGTACGCGGGATGGTCCGGCTCCCCGCGGTAGGCTCCCCGCGAGCTGACGTTGACGATCCGCCCGCCCGGGGGCAGGTGCCGGGCCGCGCACCAGCACACGTTCGCGGGGGCCAGGAGGTCGACGGCCAGGGTGTCGCGCCAGGCCGTCTGCCACTGCTCGTACGAGGTCTCGGTGATCTTGTGCTCGAGGTACACGGCGGCGTTGTTGACCACCACGTCCAGGCCGCCGAGGGCTTCGGCGGCGGCGTCGACCATCGCCCGTACGGCATCCGGATCCGCGAGATCGCCCGTCACCACGGCGTGGCCGTCGCCGGGGAGGTCGAGCGGGGCGGGGGCGCGCCGGTGCACGGCGACACGCGCGCCGGTGGACGCGAAGGCGTGCGCGATCGCGGCGCCGATGCCGCGCGCCGCGCCGGTGACGAGGACCCGTTGAGCAGCCATGCGCGCAGCCTAGGCCCCCACTGCTGGTGCCGTGCGCCGCGCCGGGTGGCGGCGGCGTGCTGAGCGGCCGTGTGCGTGCGCCGCGCCGGGTGGCGGCGGCGTGCTGAGCGGCCGTGTGCGTGCGCCGCGCCGGGTGGCGGCGGCGCGCTGAGCAGCCTTGTGCGCGGCCGGCGGCCCCTAGGATGCACTGGTGACGAGTGACTGCCTGTTCTGCCGCATCGTCGCGGGCGAGATTCCGGCGACGGTGGTGCACGAGACCGCCACGACGCTGGCGTTCCGCGACATCGATCCCAAGGCGCCGGTCCACGTGCTGGTGATCCCGAAGGCCCACCACGGCGACGTCTCCGCGCTGGCCGGGGCCGACCCGGGGCTGGCCGGCGAGGTGCTCGCCACGGTCGCGGCCGTGGCCGCGGCCGAGGGGGTCGCCGCGAGCGGGTACCGGCTGATCTTCAACAGCGGCGCCGACGGCGGCCAGGAGGTCTTCCACGCGCACGGGCACATCCTCGGGGGTGCGCCGATCGGGCCGATGGTGTCGCGATGAAGGCGACGCAGCGGTACGAACGCATCACCCGGCAGGTGCAGGCGGACGCCCGGGTGCCGGCCCTCAGCGTCGCGGTCCACCGCGCCGACCGTCCGCTGTGGACGTTCCAGGTGGGCGAGGGCGTCGACGCCGGCAGTCAGCTGCGGATGGGCTCGGTCACCAAGACCTTCACGGCCGTGCTGGTCATGCAGTGCCGCGACGAGGGGCTGCTCGAGCTCGACGACCAGATCGCCCGCCACCTGCCCGTGAAGGCCCACGGCGAGCTCACCGTCGGCCGGATGCTGTCGCACGTGTCGGGCCTGCAGCGCGAGCCGTTCGGCGACGTCTGGGACACCATGCGGGCGCCCGACCTGGAGGGGATGCTGGCCCAATTGGACCGGGCCGAGCAGGTGCTGCGCCCTGGCCGGCGCTTCCACTACTCCAACCTGGCGATCGCGCTGCTCGGGCACCTGGTCGGACGGCTGCGCGGCGGGACGTGGGCCGAGGTGCTGCAGGAGCGCATCCTCGACCCGTTCGGGCTGCACGACACCGCCGTCACCCCGCAGCGACCGGTGACCGGATACCAGGTCGACGCCTGGTCCGACTACGCGCACCCGGAGCCGTCGACCGACTTCGGCGCGGTCGGGCCGGCCGCGCAGCTGTGGACCACCGCGGCCGACCTGGCGCGCTGGGCCGCCTTCCTCGCCGACCCGCGCGAGATGGACCCCAACGGCACCGTGCTGTCCGCGGCGACCGTGGAGGAGATGCGCGCGCCGCAGACGGTCACCGAGGAGGTGCTCTGGGCCCGCGGCTTCGGGCTCGGCCTGATCCTGCACCCGCGGCCGGGCGCCGAGCGGGTCGTGCACGTCGGGCACGACGGGGCCATGCCCGGGTTCCTCGCCGGCGCCTACGGACGGGTCGGCGGGGCCGGCACGCCGCGGGCGCTCGGGGCGGCGGCGCTGGGATCGTCCGGCACGGCCCGGGACATCTGCGAGCTGCCGCACGAGCTGCTCGCGGCCGTGGTCGAGGAGGACCCCGCGGCCATCGCGCCCTGGGTGCCCGGGCCGCCGGCGCCGCCGCAGTACCGCAGCGTGCTCGGACGGTGGTGGAGCGAGGGGTTCGAGTACGGCTTCAGCTGGCGCGACGGCACCCTGCACGCCCGCGCGGTCGACGCGCCCGGCAAGCTGCCGCCGGCGGTGTTCGCGGCCGTCGAGGGCTCGCCGGACCTGTTCCGCACCGTGTCGGGCCGGGAGGCGGGCGAGCTGCTACGGCTCACCCGCGACGCCGACGGGACCGTGGTGCGGATGCACTGGGCGACGTACCGCCTCAGCCGGGGCCAGGAGGCCTTCGACGGGCACCGGTTCTGACTCAGCGGCTGATCATCGTGAACACGGCCCCGTTGGGGTCCTCGATCACGGCCAGGCGGCCGTGCGGGGAGTCGAACGGGCCGTGCTGCACGCGGCCGCCGGCCGCCACGACGCGCTCGGCCGCGGCGTCGGTGTCGTCGGTGGCGAAGTAGACGCTCCAGTGGGCCTGGACCCCGTCCCACTCCGAGTCCATCGTGAGGCGGCCCGCGACCGGGTCGGCGTCACCGAGACTCCACGAGGAGTAGTCGAACGACTCCTCCCCGGCGTCGGCGGTCCCGGCGATCCGGGTCTGGCGGTATCCGAAGAGGCCGTGGTAGAAGAAGTCCGTCACGGTGGGTTCCCGCGTCGTCACCTCGGCCCAGCACAGGGCGCCGGTCTCGTCGAACAGCTGCGAGCCGGTGTGCCGGCCCGGCTCCCAGGCGCCGAACGCGGCGCCGGAGGGGTCCATGGCGAAGAGCATCCGGCCGTTCTCCGGGATGTCCATGGGCGCGACGAGCATCTTGCCGCCGTGCTCCTCGATGCGCCTCGACGTCTCGGCGAGGTCGTGCGACATGAGGTACAGGCTCCAGGCCGCCGGCAGCTGCTCCGAGCCGGGCATCGGCGGGCTCATCCCGGCCACGATCCGCCCGTTCTTCGTGCACATGACGTAGTTGCCGAACTCGGCGCCGGTGTCGGCGTACTCCCATCCGAACACGGACGAGTAGAAGTGCTGCGCGGCCGGGACGTCCGCCGCCACGACATCCGCCCAGCAGGGCTCGCCGTCGATGTATCCGGTGCGCTCGACCATGGCTCCGGCCCCCTTTCGTGAATCGGTCAACTGCCTCCCTACCAGCCCAGCCGGGTGGTTCGTGGCCGAATCGGCGCAGACGGAATGTTCGGCCGAACGCGTTCGGGGCAGCGCAGCGCGCCGTGGAAAAAAATGAGGCCGGTCGCTCGCGCTCGCAGCCGATACCATGAAGAGCCTGGACATGAGCCCAGGCTGGAGCGAGCCCGGAAGCAGGTGCTAGAGGCCCAACGCGGCCAAGGTATGACCGAGACCCCAAACCCCGTGCCGGCAGCAACGTCGGAGCAGCCCGTGCGGGCCATCAGCAAGATCACCGTTCCCGACCCGCACGTCATGGTCAGGCTGCTCGGGGCCGGCGACGAGATCCTCAAGCTCGTCGAGCGGTCGGTCAGCAGCGATGTGCACGTGCGGGGCAACGAGATCACCATCACCGGCGCGGCCGCGGACAACGCCATGGCCGAGCGCATCTTCAGCGAGCTCATCGAACTGGTGCGCAAGGGCGAGACCCTCACCCCGGACACCGTCCGGCGCACCGTCGGCATGCTGCAGCAGAACACCACCGAGCGCCCGGCCGAGGTGCTGACCCTCAACATCCTCTCCCGGCGCGGCCGCACCATCCGGCCGAAGACGCTGGGCCAGAAGCGCTACGTCGACTCGATCGACCAGCACACGATCGTGTTCGGCATCGGCCCGGCCGGCACCGGCAAGACCTACCTGGCCATGGCGAAGGCCGTCCAGGCGCTGCAGGCCAAGCAGGTCAACCGGATCATCCTGACCCGGCCCGCGGTCGAGGCCGGCGAGCGGCTGGGCTTCCTGCCCGGCACGCTCTACGACAAGATCGACCCGTATCTGCGCCCGCTCTACGACGCCCTGCACGACATGATCGACCCGGAGTCCATCCCGAAGCTGATGGCCGCCGGGACGATCGAGGTGGCGCCGCTGGCGTACATGCGCGGCCGGACGCTCAACGACGCCTTCATCATCCTGGACGAGGCCCAGAACACCACGCCCGAGCAGATGAAGATGTTCCTGACCCGGCTCGGCTTCGGCTCGCGGATCGTCGTGACCGGTGACGTGACCCAGGTCGATCTACCCGGGGGGACCCGCTCCGGTCTCCGGGTCGTCCGTGAGATCCTCGACGGCGTCGAGGATGTCCACTTCGCCCAGCTCGGCAGCGCCGACGTCGTGCGCCACCGGCTGGTCAGTGACATCGTCGACGCCTACGCCCGCTGGGACGAAGCGCAGGAGGCTCAGCAGCCGGTGCGCGCCGTCCCGGATCGCGCCGCACAGGGCGGCCGGCCCGGGCGACGCAGATAGCCACGGGAGCGCTGTTGTCCATCGAGATCGCCAACGAGTCCGGCGTCGACGTCAACTCCGACACCATTCTCGCGGTGGCGCGACACGCCCTCGACGAGATGGGGGTCCACCCCCTCGCCGAGCTGTCGATCCTGTGCGTCGACGTGGAGTACATGACGGAGCTCAACCACCGCTGGATGGACGGCGACGGACCCACGGACGTGCTGGCCTTCCCGATGGACGAGGGCAGCGTCGACCACGGGCCCGGGGAGGGCGCCGGCGAGCCGGCGCTGCTCGGCGACATCGTGCTCTGCCCGGAGGTGGCCGCCAAGCAGGCCGCCGCCGCCGGGCACGCGGCGATCGACGAGCTGGCCCTGCTGACCGTGCACGGCATCCTGCACCTGCTCGGCTACGACCACGCCGAGCCCGAGGAGGAGGCCGAGATGTTCGGCCTCCAGGCGAGACTGCTGGAGAGCTGGCGAAAGTCGTGAATCCGTGAGCGATGTCACACTGCTGACAACTGCGGCCGGACTCGTGGTCCTCGCGGGGCTGTTCGCGATGACCGATGCAGCGCTGAATGTCGTCTCGCCCGCTCGCGCGCACGAACTGGCCCGGGAGAACAAGCCCGGCTCCGGGGCGCTCGAGGTGATCGCGGCGGATCCGGCGCGGTACATCAACCTGTTGTTGCTCCTGAGGCTCCTCTGTGAGCTGACCGCGACCACGCTCGTGGCGCTGGAGACCGCGGCGGCCGTCGGCGGGCACCGGGACTGGCTCGCCGCGCTGATCACGGCCGGCGTCATGACCGTCATCAGCTTCGTCGTCGTGGGTGTGGCCCCGCGGACGATGGGGCGCCAGCACGCGTACCACGTCGCCCGCTTCGCCGCCCCGCCGGTGCGCTGGCTCGGCACGGCCCTGGGCCCGCTCGCCCGGCTGCTGATCCTCATCGGCAACGCGGTGACGCCCGGCAAGGGGTACCGCGAGGGCCCGTTCGCCACCACCATCGAGCTGCGCGAGCTCGTGGACCTGGCCGAGCAGCGCGGCGTCGTCGAGCACGGCGAGCGCGACATGATCCACTCCGTCTTCGCGCTCGGCACGACCATCGCCCGCGAGGTCATGGTGCCGCGCACCGAGATGGTGTGGATAGAGGCCCACAAGACCGTGCGCCAGGGCCTGATGCTCGCGATGCGCAGCGGCTTCTCGCGCATCCCCGTCGTGGGCGAGAACGTCGACGACGTGCTCGGCATCGTGTACCTCAAGGACCTCGTGCGCCGCACCGCCGGCAACGAGACCGGCGCGGGCGAGATGCCCGTCGCGCAGGTCATGCGCGACGCGACCTTCGTGCCCGAGTCCAAGCCGGTCGACGACCTGCTCCGCGAGATGCAGGCCGCGCGCACGCACATGGCCGTGATCATCGACGAGTACGGCGGCACGGCCGGGCTCGTGACCATCGAGGACATCCTGGAAGAGATCGTCGGGGAGATCACCGACGAGTACGACGTCGCTGAGCGGCCGCCGATCGAGGAGCTGCCGGACGGGGCGGTACGCGTCACGAGCCGCCTGCCGATCGAGGACCTCGGTGAGGTCTTCGACGTCGAGCTGCCCGCCGACGAGGTCGAGACCGTCGCCGGCCTGCTGGCCCAGGCCCTCGGGCGCGTCCCGATCCCGGGCGCGACCGCGGTGGTGGGCGGGCTGGTGCTGGTGGCCGAGGGGACCGCCGGGCGGCGCAACCGGATCGACACGCTGCTCGTACGCCGCGCCGACCCCGACGACGAGGACCAGCTCAGTCACGAGTCCGAGCGGCAGCACGCGGATGCCTAGGCCCTCTTCCCGGACCGTTCACGACACCATCGAGAGGCAGCACGCCGATGTCTGACCTGTCCGCCGAGGACGCCAAGCTGGTGACCCTGGCCCGCGCGGCGCGCGCCCGCACCGGGGCGGTCGAGGGGGCCGCGGTTCGCGATCAGGACGGGCGCACGTACAACGCCGCCTCCGTCGCGCTGCCGTCGCTCTCGCTCACGGCTCTGCAGCTCGCGGTGGCGTCGGCGGTCTCGTCGGGCGCGACGAAGCTGGAGGCGGCGGCGGTGGTGACGGAGGCGTCGACGGTGGACGGGCTCGGCCATGCGGCGGTGCGCGACGTCTCGCCGGCGGCGCCGATCCACCTGGCGGCACCGGACGCGACGGTCTTCGCCACCGTCACCGACTGAGGGGCCGGGCGACGCCTCGCCGGCGGTTAGCGACCCGGACGCCACCTGGGCGACGCCTTTCCGGCGGCGCTGATCCGCTTAGCGGCCCGGACGCGACCTCTTCGCCACTGAGACCCGGGCGGCGCCGATCCGCTTGGCGGCCCGGACGCGATGGTCTTCGCCACCGTCACCGACTGAGGGCCGAGCAACGCCGGTTCGCGGTCGCCTGACGCTGTTACGAAAAGTCCGACGCTCCGCGATCGGACTTTTCGCTTATTTCACGATGTAACGGCTGGTGCCGTGCTGTGCGGGTTCCGCTCAGGCTCCCACAGACCGGTAAATGCTGAAATAACCGAAATGTCCGGCGCGCCAACGCCGGACATTTCGGGAGAACGAGGTCGTAGGAGCGGCTCAGGTGGTGAGAGTCGGGACCACCGGGTTCGGGATGGCCCCTCCGAAGCGCCGGTCCCGCTTCGCGTAGACCTCGCAGGCGTACCAGAGGTGGCGGCGATCGAAGTCGGGCCACAGGGCGTCGACCGAGACGAACTCGGCGTACGCGGCCTGCCAGATCATGAAGTTCGACGTGCGCATCTCGCCCGAGCTGCGGATCATCAGGTCCACGTCCGGCAGGTCGGGCTCGTCCAGGTAGCGGGCGAACGTCTTCTCCGTGATGCGGTCGGCCTTCAGCCGGCCCGCCTTCACGTCCGCGGCGATGCGGGCCGCGGCGTCGGCGACCTCGGCGCGGCCGCCGTAGTTGACGCACATGGTGAACGTGAGCAGGTCGTTGTGGCGGGTGAGCTGCTCGGCGTACTCGAGCTCGCTGATCACCGAGCGCCACAGCCTCGGGCGGCGGCCGGCCCAGCGGACACGGATGCCCATCTCGTGGAACTCGTCGCGGCGGCGGTGGATCACGTCGCGGTTGAAGTTCATGAGGAAGCGGACCTCGTCCGGGGAGCGCTTCCAGTTCTCGGTCGAGAAGGCGTAGGCGCTGACGTACTTGACGCCGAGTTCCAGCGCGCCCTCGATCACGTCGAAGAGGGCGGCCTCGCCGGCGGTGTGGCCCGCGGTGCGGGGCAGGCCGCGATCCTTGGCCCAGCGGCCGTTGCCGTCCATGATGATCGCCACGTGCTGCGGCACGGCCTCCTTCGGCAGCGCCGGCGGGCGGGCACCGGTGGGGTGCGCGGACGGCGGGCGGAAGTTCCTGCTCACGGACGTTCCTTTCCAGCGTGACCAAGGGGTCCGGGCGAGCCGTCGAGCGGCTCCACCGGGGCGAGCGATCCGGCCGGCCCGTCGAGCGGCCCGGCCGGGGCGAACGGGGTAGGCGGCGCAATGGGGCCGGTCGGTTGCGAGGGAAACCGGCGGCGCTCCTCGCGATCGACCAAGGGTAGAGAGCGCAGGGAGCGTTCCAGGTGCCATTGCAGGTGCGCCGCCACCAGGCCGCTCGCCTCGCGCTGGTGGACCGGGGACGCGTTGTCCGCGATCGTCCAGTCGCCCTCGACCAGCGCTGCCATCAGGTCGATCGTCGCCGGGGCGGGGTGGGCCGCGCCCGGCGGGCGGCAGTCGGGGCAGACCGCGCCGCCCGCCGCGATCGAGAAGCCGCGGTGCGGGCCGGGCGTGCCGCACACCGCGCACTCGCGCAGCGCGGGGGCCCAGCCGGCCGAGCTCATGGCGCGCAGCAGGTACGCGTCCAGCACGAGGCTGCACGCGTGCTCGGCCACGGCCAGCGCGCGCAGGGCGCCGAGGGTCAGCTGGAACAGCCGCAGCGACGGCTCCTGCTCGACGGGCGTCAGGCGCTCGGCGGTCTCGGCGATGGCGCTGGCCACCGTGTACCGCGAATAGTCGTCCAGGAACCGCCGCCCGAACAGGTCGACGCCCTCCACCTGGCTGATCACGTCGAGGCTTCGACCCTCCAGCAGCTGTACGTCCACATGCCCGAACGGCTCCAGCCGCCCTCCGAACTTCGAGGTGGTGCGGCGCACGCCCTTCGCGACGGCCCGGATACGGCCGTGGTGCCGCGTGAACAGCGTGATGATCCGGTCCGACTCGCCCAGCTTCTGCACCCGCAGCACGACGGCGTCGTCGCGATAGAGCTTCCCCCGGAAACCCGAGCCGCCCCCGGACATCAGCGGCGGCCCTCGGGCAACGCCGCGCCGCCCGCCACGCGCGGTGCGGGGCCGGGTGCGACGAGGGCGGAGCGCGGTGCGGGGCCGGGCGCGACGAGGGCGGAGCGCGGTGCGGGGCCGGGCGCGACGAGGGCGGAGCGCGGTGCGGGGCCGGGCGCGACGAGGGCAGAGCGCGGAGCCATCAGAAGCCCAGGCGGCGCAGCTGCTTCGGGTCGCGCTGCCAGTCCTTGGCCACGCGCACGTGCAGGTCGAGGTAGACCCGGCCGCCGATCAGGTCCTCGATCTCGCGGCGGGCGCGGGTGCCGACCTCCTTGAGGCGGCTCGCCTGGTGGCCGAGGACGATCGCCTTCTGGCTGGAGCGCTCCACGTAGATGTCGGCGTAGATGCGGGTCAGGCCGTCCTCCGGCAGGACCTCCTCGACGAGCACCGCGATCGAGTGCGGCAGCTCGTCGCGGACCCCGTCCAGGGCCGCCTCGCGGATGAGCTCGGCCATGAGGATCTGCTCGGGCTCGTCGGTGAGCATGCCGTCCGGGTACAGCTGGGGCGAGCGGGGCAGGTGCGAGATCATCACGTCGACCAGGGTCTGGACCTGCTCGCCGGAGACGGCGCTCACCGGGACGATGTCGGCGAACTCGCCGAGCTCCTGCACGGCCAGCAGACGCTTGGCCAGCGTCGCGCGGTCCACCAGGTCGGTCTTCGTCACGACCGCGACGAGGGTCGCCTTGAGCTCGGCGATCTCGCCGCTGATGAACCGGTCGCCGCGGCCGATCTCCTCGTCGGCGGGCAGGCACAGGCCGATCACGTCCACCTCGCTCCAGGTGGAGCGCACGAGGTCGTTGAGGCGCTCGCCGAGCAGCGTGCGCGGGCGGTGCAGCCCGGGCGTGTCCACGAGCACGAGCTGCGAATCGGGCCGGTGGACCACGCCGCGCACGGTGTGGCGGGTGGTTTGGGGCTTCGGCGACGTGATCGCGATCTTCTGACCGACGATCGCGTTGGTCAGCGTCGACTTGCCGGCGTTGGGACGGCCGACGAAGCAGGCGAAGCCCGCACGGTACTCACCAGGATTGTGCTGCACGATGGTTCAGCGTACTCAGACCTCCAGCTGCAACTGGCGGGGGCGCTGTGAAGGAGTCGTGCTCCTTCCCTTCGCTTTCCCGCCCGGCGCGGCCGGCGTGGCCGGCTCGGCGTGCCCGACGGCCCCGGTGGAGGCCGAACGCGACGCGGCTTCGGCCTGGGCCACGACCGCGGGAGAGTCACCCGGACGGGCGGCAGCGGCGGCTGCTGGCCGACCTCGTCTGGCGATCTGCAGCTCCACAGTGCTCTCCACCACACCGCGCCCGGCCGAGCGCAGCACGATCCGCCCCGGCATCAGCCGCGACAGCGACGTCGGCACCGCGCTGCGCTGCTCGGTCGCGAGCACCAGGTGCACCCCGGCCGCCTTCCCGCCGGCGGCCACCGCGGTCAGCGCCTCGTTGAGCAGCGGGTCGTGCCCGTCGACGAGGACGAGGACGCGGGGCTCGTCGTCCCCGGCGCTCGCGGCCCGCTCGGCCACGAGCTCGCCGATGGTGCCCAGCAGCTTCGCGGCCGCGGGGGCGTCGGTGCCGTCGACGCGGTACACCCGCAGCGCCGCGGCGTCGTAGCGCCGGGCGAACGCGGCCGCCACCGTGTCCAGCAGCGTCGTCTTGCCCGCCCCGGTCGGGCCGAAGACCAGCAGGTGCCCGAGCTCGTCGAGGTCCAGCGGCCAGACCTGCACCGCCTGGGAGTTGGGCAGGTCCACCATCCCGATCGGCGCGGCGAAGGCGTCGCGGCCGGTCTCGGGCGGCTCCGGCAGCGCGTCGAGGTCGTAGGCGGCGTCCAGCGGGGCGTGCCAGGCCTTGGGCTGGTCGGGCACCCGCGCCTCCCGGTGTGCCCCGGTGATGGCCGCGACCAGGCGCTGCAGGTCGGTGACCTCGCCGTCGTGGGCCGGCGCGGGGAGGGGGATCGCGGCGTCCGGCTCATCGAGGTCGGGCACCGGGGTGTGCAGGCCGGACTCGAAGCGCCACTCGGTGACCAGGGTCGGGCCGGCCGAGCGGTCGGCGGGGGAGCGGGCCCCGCCGTAGGCGATCTGCACCGCGTCCGGGTCCGACGTCACCGTGCGCACGAACGCGCGGCCGGGCAGCAGCGGGGAGAGATGGGCGGCGTCGGGGCGCTCCAGCACCTCCAGGCTGTCCTGCTCCTCCTCGACCCGCAGCGCGATGCGCAGCGGCGCCTCGGCGCGCAGGTCGTCGTCGACGGCGGCGTGCGGAAACGCCGTGGACAGCAGCAGGTGTACTCCGGCCGAGCGCCCGCGCCGCGCGAGCTCCCGCAGCCCGGTGACGAACTCGGGCGGCGCGGTCGTGAACTCGGCGACGACGATGAGCAGGTTGGCCGGGGCCGCGGCAGGGTGCTTGCGCTCCATCTCGACGATGTCCTTGACCCCGTGCCGGCGCAGCACCCCCTCCCGCCGGCGCACCTCGGCGCCGAGCGAGACCAGGATCCGCCGGGCCATGTAGCCGTCGTCCCCGGTGAACAGCCCGACGGTGTGCGGCAGGTCGGCGCACTCGGCGAACGTGGTGCCGGCGGCGTCCACGAGCACGAAGGTGAGCCGGTTGGCCGGGTAGGTCGCGGCCAGCGCGGCCAGGTAGGAGCGCAGCAGCCAGGCCCGGCCCGAGCCCGGCGCGCCCACGACGATGCCGTTGGGGCCGTCGCGGCGCAGGTCGACCACGAGCGGGCCGGTGCCGCCGAAGCCGATCGGCGCGGCCAGGCCGCGGTCGCGGGTGGACGGCACCCAGCGCTTCACGATCGCACTCGGCGCCGGCTCCCCGCCGAGGCCGAGGACCTCGCCGAGCGGCGCGATCCGCGGCGCCGCGCCGCCGGCCGCGTCCCGGTTGGCGGCCAGGGCGTGCGCGACCCGGTCGGCGACCGCCGCGTCGATCCCGTCGCCCTCCAGCGCCACCACCCCGGCCGGCAGCGCACGGGCGCTCCCGGCCGCCGTGAGCAGGCTGATCCCGCCCCGGGGACCGTCCTCGACCAGGCGGGCGAGGGCCTCGGGCGGTACGGAATCGGCGTCTGGAAGCACCACCACCACGTGCGGGACGAACTGCTCGGCGATCGCGTGCCGGCCCAGCCGTCGCTGCCGCAGCAGCGCCTCGACCAGGGCGAGCACCCGCCGGCGGTCTTCCTCCTGGGCCGCGACGGTGCGGGCGCCGGGCGCGAAGGCCGCGGTCAGCGTGCGGGTGTGCGGCAGCCAGCCGGTCCAGCGCCAGTGCTCGGCCTCCTCGGGGGTGGCGAGCACGACCAGGGCCAGGTCGTTCGGGCCGGCGAGGGTGGCCAGCTGCACCACCCAGGAGCGCAGCACCGCCCGGCGGGTCTCCTCGTCGCCGTGCGCGCCGAGGGCACCGAGGGTGCGCAGGTCGGCCTCGACGGGGACGTCGGGGTCGGTCGCGTACCGCTGCCGCAGCGCGCCGATCCGTTCGGTGTGCGCGGGGTCGAAGTCCCCGGTGGTCGGCGCCTGCTCGAAGCGCAGCCGGCTCGGCTGGTCGGCGGTGGCGATCCGCAGCGTGAGGAAGTCCCGGTCGTCGGGGCGGCGGGCCGGCTTCTCCTGCCGGTCGGCGGCCCGCGCCAGGTGGGCCACGCTGGGCGCCTCGGCCCGGCGCGCCTGCACGACGGCCCGATGCTTGATGGCCGCGTCCGCCTCGGCCCGCTCCATGGCGGCCTCGAACTCGGCGGCGGGATCGGCGGCCCGGCGGCGCAGCGTCAGACGACGCCGTTTGGGCGGCTGCGGTACGACCGGCAGCCACACCGCCGGCGGGGGACCCTTGGGCGCGGGCGCCTCCACGGGGACCTCCTCGACCGTGACGAGCGTGGCCCCGAGCCGCAGCAGCTGCCCGCCGGTCAGCGTCGCCGTCCCGGTCAGCGGCTCCCCGTCCAGCCGGGTGCCGCCCGGAGAGCGCAGGTCCGTGGCCGCCACCTCGTGGCTGCCGATGCCCAGGTGCAGGTGGCGCCGCCCGGCCGTCGGGTCGGTGAGCACGAGGTCGCTGGCCGGGTCGGTGCCGAGGACGAACTCGCCCGGCGGCAGCGGCACCCAGATCCCGGCGTCCGGGCCGGCCAGCACCAGCAGCTCGAAGCGGTGGCCCTCGGCCCGCTGCGGCCGCTCGGGGCGCTGCTCGGGCGGGGCCAGCAGGACCATGTCGCCGCAGCGCAGCCCCTGGTCGCCGAGCGGGCGGTTCGGGTCGAGGCGGCGGCCGGTGCGCGCGAGCCAGGCCCACGTGGTCTGCTGCGGCCGCTCGGCCGGGTCGAGCAGGCCCAGCAGCGCGGCGATCAGGTCGGCCACCGCGCCACCCGGGTCGGCCCGCAGCCGGACCGTGCGGTCCAGGGTCGCGCCCGAGTCGCGCCTCGCCACTCGCACGTCGATCAGCAGGTCCATCGACCGGCCCCTTTCTTGCCGCGCAGCATGGTTCGTCGTCGGTCTCCAAGAAAGCCTGGTGCGGGGCGGGCGCTCGGTAAGGCTCCGTCCTCGACAGTAAGCGCCGCGACGCCGAGTGGATCGCATCGACGCGCGCCAGGATTTCGTGCTATTCGCGTGTAAAACGGGCGGAACGGCACGTGGGTTACCCTCCTGGACCATGACGGTGCGAGTCGCGATGTGGTCAGGCCCCCGCAACATCTCCACGGCGATGATGCGCAGTTTCGGCGCGCGGCCCGACGCCGTGGTCGTCGACGAGCCGCTGTACGCGCACTATCTGGCCGAGACCGGGCTCGACCATCCGGGCCGCGAGGCGATCCTCGGCTCCCAGCCGCGGCGCTGGCCGGACGCGGTCGCCGGGCTGCTCGCGCCCGTGGACGCCGCGGTGTTCTACCAGAAGCACATGACCCACCACCTGCTGCCGATGATCGGGCGGGACTGGCTGGCCGAGGTGAGCAACGCGTTCCTGATCCGCGACCCGGCCCACGTGGTCGCGTCCTACGCCAAGGTGCGGGGGGAGCCGACGCTCGAGGACCTCGGGTACCCGCAGCAGGTCGAGATCTTCCGGGCGTTCGGCGGCCCGGTGGTCGACGCCGCCGACGTGCTCCGCGACCCGGCCGGCACGCTGGGCGCCCTGTGCGCGGCGCTCGGCCTGGCCTGGGACCCGGCGATGCTGGCCTGGCCGGCCGGGCGGCGCGACACGGACGGGGTGTGGGCGCCGCACTGGTACGCCGCCGTCGAACGCTCCACCGGCTTCGCGCCCTACGACCCGCGGCCCGCCGAGGTCCCCGCCCACCTGGAGCCGCTCGTGGCGCGGGCCCGGCCGCTGTACGAGGAGCTGGCTACGGTGGCGCTGCGGGCAGGCCGAACGCGGTGAGGTCGGCCTCGAGGAAGGACACGACCTCGGCCACCAGCCCGCCGCGGAAGTCCAGCACGTCGAGCCCGCTCGGCACCCAGGCCCCGTCGACCAGGCGGTAGGTGCCGAACGCGAGCTGCCCGTTGGCGCTGGTGGGCAGGAACCGCCAGCCGGTCCGCAGCGGCCCGCGGAGCAGGAACGACCGGATCGCGCCCCGGCCGGTGTAGCGCTCCGGCAGCGGCGGCATCGAGTAGCGCGCGTCCTCGGTCAGCATCGCGATGATCGCGTCGGGGTCGCCGGACTCCCACGCCCGCGCGTAGCGGGCCGCCTGCTCGCGGACCTCGTCGTCGAGCGGGGCGTCCACCGGCTCGACGCGCTTGGCCCGCTGCAGGGCACTGTTCACGGACGCGACCGAGGTGCCGAGCATCTGCGCCGTCTCGGCCGCGCTGTAGCCGAGCAGGTTGCGCAGCAGCAGCACCGCGCGCTGGCGGGGCGTGAGGCGCTGGAGCGCGGCCACGAACGCGAGCTGGATGCCCTCGCGCGCGACCACGGTCGCCTCCGCGGCCGGCGTGGGCAGCGGCTCGGGCCACTCCACGGACCGGCGGCCCTTGAGCATCGTCAGGCAGCGGTTGGTCGCGATGGTGAACACCCACGGGCGCACCGACTCGGCGTCGTAGCGCCCGGCGCTCTTCCAGGCCCGCAGCAGGGTCTCCTGCACGGCGTCGTCGGCGTCGTGGACGCTGCCGAGCATGCGGTAGCAGTGCGCGCGCAGCTGCGGCCGCAGCGGGCCGACGAGCGCCTCGAACTCAGAGGGCGACGGCATGGGCGCGGGCGTGGGCGCGGTACAGCTCCGCGATCTGCCGCGTCACCGGGCCGACCTTGCCGTCGCCGACGGGGCGGCCGTCGATGGTGACCACGCCGGCGATCTCGCCCATGGTGCCGGTGCAGAAGACCTCGTCGGCGGTGTACATCTCCACCTGCGCCAGATCCCGCTCCCGCACCGGCAGCGGCGCGATGCGCAGGACGGTGTCGCGGGTGATGCCCTCCGGGCAGGCGATCGCGCGCGGGGTCAGCAGCTCGCCGCCGGCGACCGCGAACAGGTGGGTGGCGTTGGTCTCGGCGACGAACCCGCGCGCGTCGAGCATCATCGCGTCGTCGGCCCCGGCCACGTTCGCCTCGAGCTTGGCCAGGATCGAGTTGAGCAGGTTGTTGTGGTGGATGCGCGGGTCGAGCACGTCCGGGGCGGGGCGGCGCACGCTGCTGGTCACGAGGGTGAGGCCGCCGGTGTCGTACACGGGGGCCTTGAACTCGGCGAGCACGATCAGCGTGCAGCCGGAGCGGTTGAGCCGCGGGTCCATGCCGCTGGTGACCTTCACACCGCGGGTCAGCGTGAGCCGGACGTGCACCCCGTCGCGCATGTCGTTGGCGGCCAGCGTCTCGCGCAGGGCCGCGATGATCTCGGCGTCGGCGGGGACGTCCTCGAAGCCGAGCGAGACGGCCGAGCGCCGCAGCCGCGCCAGGTGCTCGTGCAGGCCGTAGATGCCGCCGTCGTACAGCCGCAGCCCCTCCCACACCGCGTCGCCGCCCTGCACGACGGCGTCGAACGGGGAGATGCCCGGCTCGTCCCGGTGCCGGAGCGTGCCGTTGACCCAGTACTTGAGCTCGGCGTTGCGTTCGTCGTACCGCTGCAGCATCTTCAGTCCTTTGCGATGTCACCGAGGGCGATGAGCACGTCGCGCAGCCGGTCGGCGGCCTGGGCGACGAGGGCCGGGTCGGCGCCGGCGAAGAGCCGGGCCTGCGCGCCGGTGACCGCCCGCACGACCTTCTCGGCCGCGGCCACGCCGGACTCGCTCAGCCGCACCCAGGCGACCCGGGCGTCGGCGGGGTCGGCCGCGCGCTCGATGAGCCCGTCCTGCTGGAGCCGGCGCAGCACGTTGCTGATCCCGCCGGAGGTCAGCAGGAGGCCGGAGGCGAGGTCGGAGGGCTTGCGCGCATACGGCGGGCCGGCCCGGCGCAGCGCCGAGAGCACGTCGAACTCGGCCGGGGTGAGCCCCAGGGCCGCGGTCTCGTTGCGCACCGCCTCCTGGAGCCGTCCGGCGAGGCGGTGGACGCGCTTGCCCAGCTCCATGGACGGGGAGACGACGTCGGGCAGCTGCGCGCGCCACTCGTCGACGACCTCGTCGATCTGGTCCCTGGGCATGCCCCGAGACTAGCCGGGGCCCGCTGGAATCCCGGCGGGCCCCGGCGTTGTGCTAGTGGTCGGCGCAGCAGGGCCGGTTGTTCGGCGGCTCGAAGGGCACCAGGACCCCGCCCCGGCCGAACTGGGTGACGAGCGTCAGCACGCCGTCGCGCCAGATCGGCCGGACGAAGTCGCGGGTGTCCACGAGCATCTCCGGCACCGCCGTCATGCCGCCGAGGATCACGACCTTCTCGATCGCCGAGCCGTCGATGATCGCCGACACCGCGATGGTGCCCTTGAGCCCCTCGTGGCCCTCGAACACCACCTGGCGAGCCCCCTCCGGGGGCGTCTCCGCGTCAGCGCCGACGGCGACCTGCCCGCCGGAGAAGTACGTGAACGCGGGGCGGCCGGCCGTCAGGATGTGATGGTCGGCCGCCTGGACGTCGGGGAACTGCATTACCGGGGGAGGACCCAGATCGGGTTCGCGTAGAACCAGAGGTCCTTCCACGGGTCGGCGTCGCCGAGGACGTCGATCGCCGGGCCGGCCGGGTCGATCGACGCGCCCAGGTAGCCGGGGGCGGTGCGGTTGCCGTCGGTGCCGCGCACGCGCACGTAGAACGGCTGGTCGGCCACGCCCAGGTCGTAGGTGAACGACACGGTGCCCTTGGACTGGGTCACCTCGAAGGACTTGACGACCTTGGTGTCCGGGGACTTGAACGTGTCCTTGTCGGACACGGCGCCCGTGACGGCACCGCGGATGACGTCGACGCGGGCCAGCTTGGGCACGAAGTTCGCCCAGTTCGCCTTGTCGGCCAGCGCGATCTTGATGACCAGCTCGGCGCGCTGGCCGCGGCGCAGCTGCAGCGAGCCGCCCAGGGTGGTGCCGACCGGCGAGCCCTTGACGCGCACCTGCACGTCGAGGCCGTCGATCAGGTGGCCGTGGTCGACCCACACGCGACCGGCGCGCAGGCCGGCCATGACCGCCGCGTAGCTGAAGTTGCTCGAGCCGACGTGGGTGCGGCTGTAGTAGCCGGGCCAGAAGTCACCGGGGGTGAGGTTGGCCGGCTGGCCGTACACCGGGTCGAAGTGGTAGCCGTTGGTGGCGAAGTCCGTGTTGTCGGGGCGCTTCGACGTCTCCTCGTAGACGACGTGCGAGTCCGAGTTCGCGGTGATCCACCACGCCTTGCCCTCGGCCAGGAGGCTGTCCCAGAGGCCGCCGACGGTGGAGGTCATCCAGTCGAAGCCGCCCCAGGTGCGGTAGCTCTCCGGCGGGTAGCCGGCGAACGAGTTCGCGTTGGGGGCGTTCTCGTAGAAGCCGCGGCCCGCGCCGCCGCCGAGCGGCTTGGCGATGCCGGCGGCCTGGTGGCCGGGCGCGCCCTCGAAGCCGATCGCGATCTGCGGGTTGGCGTCGCGCCAGTTGCGGATCTCGTGCGGCGAGTCGATGCCGTTGCGGGCCGGGTGGTTGGCCAGGAACAGCGCGTCCTGGACCCGCCGCTTGGCGACCTGGTCGCCGAGGAACTTGATGCCGGCGACCGCGAGGGCCTCGGTGACGTTGGCCGGGTTGACCGCGCCCTGCACCGAGCCGTCGAAGGTGCCCTCGAACTCCTTGAGGACCGCGACCTCGTTGGCGCCCGGGTGCACGAAGACCGTGCCGTGCTCGGCGGCCGGGATGTTCCACTCCAGGCCCTGGAAGACCAGCATGTCCTTGTAGTCGTCGCGGGCCCCGCGGATGAGCGGGTTGACCTTGTCGACGCCGATCTTCGAGTGCTGGACGGTGCCGTGGTCGGTGATGACCATCCAGTCCAGACCGAAGGCGGAGGCGTGCTTCACGTGGTCGTCGACCCGGTACATGCCGTCGCTGGAGAACTGGGTGTGGATGTGGTGGTCGCCCGCCAGCCACTTGTAGTTGTTGTTCGACGGGCGGCTGTGGCCGTGGCGGTCCCAGCCGTCGAAGTCGTGGTTGTGGTCGTCGTCGCCGTGCGCGTGCGCGACGCCGGCGTTCGCCAGCGCGCCGCCCGCGGCGGCAGCCGCACCGAGCAGGCCCGCGCGGCGAAGGAACCCGCGGCGGGAGACGTCGCCGGGCGAGAGCTCGCTGTCCGGGATCGACGCGTCGAGCACCGCGGGGACGTCGCCGGCAGCCTGCGGCATGTCCTCGTGGTGATGGTGGTGGCCGTGGCCGTGGCCCATGAAGGCTCCTCAGCTGGAATCAGGGTGGTTCTCACCGCCGACCCTCGACGCCGTGGGCAAACAACAGGTAGCGATATACCTATGTCCGCGCGAACTTCAGCATGATCACCGCTACCGCGAGGGTCAGGCCGAGGGCCACTACCAGCGCGTCCATCCACCCGAATCGGGTATCCCGGGCGATCGTGCGCGGCTCGCCCCGGTCGAATCCGCGGGCCTCCATGGCCGTTGCCAGCCGGATGCCGCGCCGGATGGCGGCGACGAGCAGGCCGAAGAGCGTGGAGAAGGGCCCGGCCTTGGTACCGCGGGCGCGCCGCGCGAGCCGGATCAGCTGATACTCCCCGGCGAGCAGCGGCGCCAGGCGGAGCGCGGCCAGGGCGCCGATCGCGAACCGGGGCGGGACCCGCAGGTGCGCGACGAGCGAGTCGGCGAGGTCGGTCGGGTCGATGGTCGCGAACACCACGAAGCCGGGCAGCCCGACGGCGAGCAGCCGCAGGGCGTAGCCGACCGCGTTCTCGCGCACGTCGAGCCCGGCGACGTGCGCGACGACCGGCGAGTCCTGCGCCCCGAGCAGCACGGTGAAGCCGAAGATGCCGGCCGCGGAGACCAGGATCGGCCAGCCCCGCCGCCACAGCGTGCCCAGGCCGAGCCCGGTGAACGGCAGCAGCACCAGCAGCACGCCGATGACGGTCAGCGAGGCGGCCGGGTCCAGGGTGGTGACCACCGCCGCGGTCACCAGCAGCGCGGCGAGCAGCTTGGCCACCGCGTCGCGCCGCCCGAGCCAGGTCCCGTTCATCGGCGAAGGTCCAGTCGTCGGCGATGGTCCGGTCATCGGCGCAGCTCCAGCCGCCGGTCGCCGATCGCGGCCACGAGCTGCGGGTCGTGGGTGACCAGCACCAGCGCCCGGCCCTCGTCGCGCAGGTCGGCGAGCAGGGTCACCAGCTCCCGCCAGGTGCGCAGGTCCTGCCCGAACGTCGGCTCGTCCAGGACCAGCACCCGGGGCGCGGCGGCGAGCGCGGTCGCGACGCTGAGCCGGCGCTGTTCGCCGCCGGAGAGCGTGAAGGGGTTGGCGAGGGCCAGGCGGTCGAGGTACAGCCGCTGCAACAGGTGATCGACCGTCGCCTCGGACGCGCCCCCGAGGGCCAGCTCGGCGCGGACGGTGTCGGTGACGAACTGGTGCTCGGGGTTCTGGAACACCGAGCCGATCCGCGTGGCCAGGCTCCGCGCCCGCCAGCGGTGCGGCGGGCGGCCCGCGTCCCGCCCGGCCAGCGCGGCCGAGGCCGTCACCCGCCCGGCCCGCGGCTTCGTCAGGCCGCCGAGCAGCAGCGCGAGGGTCGTCTTGCCGGCGCCGTTGGGGCCCTCGACCGCGAGGGCCTGCCCCGCGCGCACCTCCTCGTCGACGACGGCGGCGGTGTGCGGCAGGGCCAGGCGCTCGGCGGTGAGCAGCGCCTCGCCCGGGGCGGTGACGGCCCGGCGGGCCGGCAGCGGGGCGCCGGGGCTCCAGACCGCGTCGGGGTCGTCGCCGATCACGACGGTCCGGTCGACCAGGGGGAGGGCCTCGTCGACCCGGTGCTCGACCAGCACCAGGGTCGCGTCGAGGTCCTGGATGACCTTGGCGATGGCGGTACGGACGAGCTGCGCCCCCTCCGGATCGAGGTTCGCGGTCGGCTCGTCGAGCAGCAGCAGCCCGGGCCGCAGCGCGATCACGCCGGCGATGGCCAGCCGCTGCTGCTCGCCGCCGGAGAGCGCGGCGGTGCTGCGGGCGCGGTCGTACGGGAAGCCGACGGCGCTCAGCGCGGCGTCGACCCGCGGCCAGATCTCGGCCCGGGGCACGCCGCGGTTCTCCAGGCCGAAGGCGACGTCGTCGCCGGCCCGGCTCATCACGAGCTGGGTCTGGGGGTCCTGGAACACGATCCCCGTCGTGTTGCGCTGCCGGCGCGCGTCGCGGCCGTCGACCAGGACCTCGCCCTCCTGCTCGCCGGAGTCCTCGGCGAGCAGGCCGGCCAGGGCGGCGAGCAGCGTGGACTTGCCGGCCCCGGAGGCGCCCAGCAGCAGGACCCGCTCGCCGTGCTCGATGCGCAGGTCGAGGTGGCGGATCGCCCAGGCCTTGCGCCCGGCGTGCCGCCACCCGAACCCGCGGAATTCGACGGTGCTCAACGCTTAGACGGCAACCCGCTCCCGGCCGGACGGGAAGCGGTCCAGCACGCCCGTGCGCGACAGCGCGCGCTGCAGGGCCCAGCTGCCGCCGCCGGCGACGATCGCGCCGCTGGCCACGACGAGCGCCGCGTAGGTCCACTTCTGGCCGGCCGTGAACGTGTCGCCGTAGTAGACGCTCAGGTCGAACAGCGCGGCGCCCACGCCGGAGAGGGCGCCCGCGACCAGGGCGTTGACGAGTTTGTACCCGCGGTAGCCGGTCGCGGCGAAGCCGAACTCGCCGCCGATGCCCTGCACCAGGCCGGACACCACGACGGTGAGCCCCCACGCCGAGCCGAACAGCGCGGAGACGGTCGCGGCGACGAGCTCGGTGTAGAGGCCGGCGCCGGGCTTGCGGATGACGAGCGGCCCGAGGACCGCGGGGATGAGCCACACGCCGTAGATCACCGCGCGCCAGGGCAGCGCGAAGCTCTCCAGGGCGTTCCACAGGTTGTTCCAGGCGTAGAACACCCCGGCGAAGGCCACGGCGATGATGGACGCGACGACGATGTCGACGGTCCGCCAACGGGTCTGCATGGTTGAACCTCCCAGTTCGTGCGAACCAGAAGGAGACGCGACGTCACGCCGGCCCTTGGATAGGCCGACGTGACGGCTGGCGTGAGGTGACCGAGCTCCCTGCGCTGGCATTACCCAGATCAGGTTCGAGGGTCTGCGGGGCCGTCGGACGGCCGTCGCACTCTCAGCGCTGTGCGCTCCCCTGTCGGATGTGCAGTTGTTTCCCGACGGTAACAGTGATCGTCGCCAACTCGTAGTCTCGGGTCATGAAAATCACGGCGCGCTCGCTCACGTTCGATGTGTTCGACGGCGGCCCGGCCGACGGGGAGCCGGTGCTGCTGCTGCACGGATTCCCGCAGCACAGCGGCGAGTGGGCGGCGGTCACCCCGCTGCTGCACGCCGCTGGCCTGCGCACCTACGCCCTCGACCAGCGGGGCACCTCGCCCGGCGCCCGTCCCGCGCCGGTCGAGGCCTACCGGATCACCGAGTGCGCGCTGGATGTCGTGGCGGTCCTCGACGCGCTGGAGATTCCGGCGGTACACCTGGTGGGCCACGACTGGGGAGCGATCTGCGCCTGGCACGTGGCGCTGCGGCACGCCGCCCGGGTGCGCACGCTCACGGCGGTTTCGGTGCCGCACCCGCACGCCTCGGCCTACGCCTACGCGAACGACCCGGACCAGCGGGAGCGCTCGGCGTACATCAAGCTCTTCCGGCAGCCGGGCAAGGCCGAGGAGGTGCTGCTGGCCGACTCCGCGCGACGGCTGCGCGGGCTGTTCGCGCCGCTGGAGGACGTCGAGGGGTACGTGCGGCCGCTGCTCGAGCCGGGGGCGCTGACGGCGGCGCTGAACTGGTACCGGGCGATGAGCTCGCTCGACCTCGTCGGGCTGGGGCCCGCCACGGTGCCGACGACGTACGTGTGGAGCGACGGCGATGTGGCCATCGGCCCGACGGCGGCCCGCGCCTGTGCCGAGCACGTCGCGGCCGGCTACCGGTTCGTGCCGCTGGCCGGCGTCAGCCACTGGATCCCCGACGAGGCACCCGCCGCGGTCGCGGCCGCGATCGTTGGCATAGCCGACGCTACTCGTGGGTAATAACCTGGAGGTTCGGGAGCGTCTACCTGGGGGTGTCCATGGTTGCGACGTCGGTGCGCGCGGAACGGGAGGCGCGCAAGGTCATCGAGGAGAACCGCGAGACCGAGTGGCGCAAGCCGAGCTTCGGCAAGGAGCTCTTTCTCGGCCGGCTGCGCCTGGATCTCATCGACCCGCTGCCGGAGCTCGATCCGGCCGCCGAGGCGCGCGGCGCCGAGTTCCGCGCCAAGCTCGCCGCCTACCTGAGCGCGGAGGTGGACGGCCAGCAGATCGAGCGCGACGCCCACATCCCGGACGAGGTGCTGCGCTCGCTCGGGGAGCTGGGCGCCTTCGGGATGAAGATCGACGAGCGGTACGGCGGGCTGGGCCTGACCAATCTCGACTACTGCCGCGCGCTCATGCTCGTCGGCTCGGTCAACCCGTCCATCGGCGCGCTGCTGTCGGCGCACCAGTCGATCGGCGTGCCGCAGCCGCTCAAGCTGATCGGCAACGACGAGCAGAAGCAGCGCTTCCTGCCCCGCCTGGCCGCCGGGGAGGTCTCCGCGTTCCTGCTCACCGAGCCGGAGGTCGGTTCGTTCCCGGCCGGGATGCGCACCGCCGCGGTGCCCACCGAGGACGGCGACTACCTGCTCAACGGCGTCAAGCTGTGGGCCACCAACGGGACCTTGGCCACCCTGTTCGTGGTCATGGCGGTGGTGCCCAGGAGCGAGGGGCACAAGGGCGGGATCACCGCGTTCGTGGTCGAGGGCGACGCGCCCGGCGTGACCATCGAGCGGCGCAACGCGTTCATGGGCCTGCGCGGCCTGGAGAACAGCGTCACCCGCTTCCACGACGTGCGCGTGCCCAAGGAGAACGTCATCGGCGGCGAGGGTCAGGGCCTGCGCATCGCCCTGAGCACGCTCAACACCGGCCGGCTGTCGCTGCCGGCGATGTGCGTCGGGGCCGGCAAGTGGTGCCTCGGCGTGGCCCGCGAGTGGGCCGCGGAGCGGGTGCAGATGGGCCGGCCGATCGGCACGTACGAGGCGATCGCCAAGAAGATCGCGTTCATCGCCGGCACCACCTACGGGATGGAGGCCATGCTCGAGGTCTCCTGCCGGCTCGCCGACGACAACCGCAACGACATCCGCATCGAGGCCGCGCTGGTCAAGCTGTACGCCTCGGAGCTGGCCTGGAAGGTCGCCGACGAGCTCGTGCAGATCCGGGGCGGCCGCGGCTACGAGACCGCCGACTCCCTCGCCGCGCGCGGCGAGCGGGCCATCCCGGCCGAGCAGATCCTGCGCGACGTGCGCATCAACCGGATCTTCGAGGGCTCGACGGAGATCATGCACCTGGCCATCGCCCGGGAGGCCGTCGACGCGCACCTCTCGGTCGCGGGCGACATCATCGACCCCGAGGCGGGCCTGGGCCGCAAGGCGAAGGCGGCCGGGAAGGCGGGCGGCTTCTACGCCAGGTGGCTGCCGACCCTGGTCGCGGGCAAGGGCCAGCTGCCGGGCGGCTTCGCCGAGTTCGGCGCCCTGGCTCCGCACCTGCGCTACGTCGAGCGGGCCTCGCGCCGGCTGGCCCGCGAGACCTTCTACGCGATGGCGCGCTGGCAGGGCAAGCTGGAGCACAAGCAGGGCTTCCTCGGCCGCGTGGTCGACATCGGGGCCGAGCTGTTCGCGATGTCCGCCGCGTGCGTGAAGGCGCGCACGGAGCGGGCCGACCGGCCCGAGGGCCTGGAGCTGGCGGACCTGTTCTGCCGGCAGGCCACGCTGCGGGCGGAGGCGCTGTTCGGCTCGCTGTGGGCCAACGCCGACTCGGTGGAGGTCTCGGCGGCCAAGCGCGTGCTGGCCGGGCGGTACCTCTCGCTCGAGGAGGGCATCGTGCCGGTCGTCGCCGACGGTCCCTCCACCGCCGACTGGTCGCCGGGCCCATCCACGGCCGAGGACGTGCGCCGGCGCTTCTGAGGGTTCGGTTCGGCGTTGGATTCGAGGAGCCCCGGTCTGACCGCCGGGGCCCCTCGGGCGCTCAGCGCAGGCCGAGCGAGCGCAGCTCGAGCTGGGCCAGGGCCTCCACCGTCTCCGGATCGCCGCGGCGCCACCGGGCGGCCACCTCGGGGTCGACCTTGATGAGGCGCTTGAGCGGCTGCGTCGCCAGCGCGCGCAGGGCCAGCAGGTCCCGCCCCGCCGTCACCGTGCGCAGCCTCGCAGCCGACGCCGCCCGCCGCGCCCAGCGGACGCGCAGCGGCAGCCAGACACCGACGACAAACAGCACCGGCACCACCACGACGACCACGGACAGGATCCAGGCCAGGTCGTTGACGATCTCCTGCTGGTCCTTGCCGGCGTTGGCCAGCGAGGTCGCGGCGTTCGCGGCGTTGCGGAACGGGGTCGCGATCGAGTCGCCGACGCCGGGCACCTTGTCGATCTTGTCGCCGGCCGAGTTGAGGTTCGAGGCCAGCCCGTTGCCGGCGCCCTCGAGCTTCTGGCCGGGCACGGCGAGCTTCTGGATGAGGTCGAACAGGCTCATCCCGAGCCGGATCCAGGCGTACACCCACACGACGACGAGCGCGTCGGTCAGGAACTGCCGGAAGGCGACGGGGGCGCGGTCGGCATAGAGCTTCATGGCTCCCAGCGTCGCGTACGCCGCGGGTTATTGCAGTGTCTGGTAGAGGGAATCGGGCGCCTGCTCGACCGTGGAGGAGTCCGGGCGTTCGATCTTGATCGTCTTGCTGCCGAAGTTCGCGAACTTCGCCGTGGTGCTCGACGCGGGCGCGGAGCCGAGCGGCGGGGTGTGCGTGACGAGCTGCGTGACGTATCCGTTCGCGTCGACCGTGGCCTCGAACGGCACGCTCTTGAGCGCCTCGGTCGCGCCGGCGCCGGCCGCGACCGGGTTCTTCGTCTTGTCCAGGGTGCCGCTGAACGTGCCCGGACCCGTCTGCGTCACGGTGACGATCTCGCCGGGGAGGGCGCCCAGGCCGGTCGGGCTGCCGGTGGCGTCGAGCCCGAGCTTGGACAGCGACTTGACCTTGGTGACGTCCAGGTGTGCCCAGCGGTCGGTGGTGATCCCGGTGACCTGCAGGTACAGGTCGGGGCTGACCAGTACCGCCGAGATGTCGATCTTCCGGTCGGGGGTGAGCAGCTCGGCCTTGTAGGCGGTCGCCTTCTTGGCAGGGTCGGACGCGCCGTCGCCCTGCATCTGCCCGAGCGCGCCGAGGTCCGAGTCGATCGTGAACGACAGCGCGACGCCGTTCGTCTTCGCGACGGCCGCCTTGAACACGGACGCCGGGTCGGTCGCCACGGGCGCGGCGCTGCTCGTCGCCGGGGCGCCGGACGACGACGAGGGTTTGGCGCCATCGGTACAGCCGGTCAGGGCCAGCGCCGCCACCAGGACCGCCGCCGCGAGGCGCTCAGCCCTCGCGCGCATGGCTGACGGCGTCGGCGACGATGTGCGCGATGTGCTCATCGATCAGAGCGTAGGCGATCTCGCGGCCGCGCCGGGAACCGCGCACGACGCCGGCGCCGCGCAGGACGCGCAGGTGCTGCGACACGAGCGGCTGCGGGGCGCCGAGGGTCTCGACCAGCTCGTGGACGCAGCGCGGCCCGTCGGCGAGCTCGGTCACGATGCGGATGCGCAGCGGGGCGGAGAGGGCCTTGAGCAGCTCGCCGGCGGCCTCGTACCCGTCGTTCGGGTGCCCGTTCCGGTGCCCGTTCGACGGCTCAGGCGACGGCACTTGGCTCGACCTCCTCCGCCTCGGCGGGGGTGCTGCGATGGCGGGCGCGGCGGGCGGCGCGCAGCGCGGAGACGGCGACGGTCACGGCGAAGAAGCCGGCGATGGCGAGCAGGACGACCGTGGCGCCCGGGCCGGTGTCGATCGCCGTCGACAGCCACACGCCCAGGCCCGACACGAGCAGGCCGATGCCGATCGCGGTCAGCATCGTGGCGCGGAAGCCGCGGGTGATCTGCTGGGCCGTCGCCACCGGGACGACCATGAGCGCGCTGACCAGCAGCAGGCCGACGGCGCGCATGGCCACGGTGACGGTCACCGCCGTGGTGATCGCGAGGATCAGGTTCAGGGTGCGCACCGGCAGGCCGGACACGCGGGCGTACTCCTCGTCGTGGCACACGGCGAACAGCCAGGGCCGCAGCAGGATCGCCACCGCCAGCACGGCGACGCCCAGGATCAGCATGACCGTCAGGTCCTGGCGGTTCGTGGTGAGGGGGCTGCCGAAGAGGTACGTCACCAGACTCCGGCTGCTCTGCTCGTCCGACAGGTTCACGAGGACCACGCCGCCGGAGATGCCGCCGTAGAAGAGCATGGACAGGGCGATGTCGCCCGAGGTGCGGCCGCGCTCGCGGACCAGCTCGATGACCACGGCGCCGGCCGCGGCGGCCAGGACCGCCATGATCACGGGGGAGCGGTGCAGCAGCAGGCCGAGGCCGACGCCCGTGAGCGCGACGTGGCCCAGGCCGTCGCCGATCAGGGAGAGGCGCCGCTGCACCAGGTAGGTGCCGATGGCGGGCGCGGACGCGCCGGTGATGAGCGCGCCGAGCAGGGCGCGGATCATGAAGTCGTAGGCGAAGATGCTCACGCCGGCCCCGCTCAGGCCGCGGCGACGTTCGGGCGCACGCGCCCGTCGGCCGCGGTGTGGACGTCGGCCGCGGTGTGGACGTGGCCGTCGGGCGCCGGGTGGGTGTGGACGTGCAGGTCGGCGGCGTCGGCGTGGGGGTGCACGTGGTCGTTGTCCGTCGTCGGCGGGGCGCCGTCGTGCACGATCTCGCCGCGGTTCACCACGACCGCGCGGGTGATCAGGGGGCGCAGCGGGCCCAGCTCGTGCGCGACGAAGACGACCGTGCCGCCCTGGGTCACGAAGCGGCGCAGGCACCCGGCGAACAGCTCCTGGCTCACCGCGTCGACGCCCGCCGTCGGCTCGTCCAGCACCAGCAGCTCCGGGCCGCCGGCCAGGGCGCGGGCGATGAGCACCCGCTGCTGCTGGCCGCCGGACAGCACGGAGACCGGCTCGCGGGCGCGATCGGCCAGGCCGACCGCCTCGAGGGCCTCGGCCACGGCGCGCCGGTCGGCCGGGGACGCCGGGCGCAGGAAGCCGCGGCGGGCCAGCCGGCCCTCGGCCACGACCTCGCCGACGGTCGCGGGCACGCCGGAGCCGGCGCCGACGCGCTGGGGCACGTAGCCGATGCGGTGCCAGCCGCGGAAGCGCCGCAGCGGGGTGCCGAAGAGCCGCACCTCGCCGCCGGCCAGCGGGGCCAGCCCCATCGAGGCCTTCACGAGGGTGGACTTGCCCGAGCCGTTGGCGCCGAGGACGGCGACCACCTCGCCCGCGCGCACCGAGAGCGAGACCCCGTCGAGGACGGGCCGGCCATCGTAGGCGACGACCGCCCGTTCGACCTGGAGAACCACCCTTCGAGCCTGCCCGATAATGGGAATCGTTGTCAACTTGCCTTGTAGGCCGCGGCGACCACGAGCAGTGCGAGGATGATCACGCGGGGGACCCGCATCTGGGGCGGGGTGATGGCCCACGTCTTCGTGATCAGCCAGATCAGGGCGGCGGCGAACACCAGCAGCACCGCCGAGCCCACGATTCCCGGCAGCAACAGCCCGAGGAAGACCAGCACCGCGGCGGCGAGGAACGCCACGGTCTTGTTCATCCGATTGAGGCGGAGGAGCACACGCTCGGTCATGGGGCCAGACGTCCTTCCGTATGCTCGGCGGCATGCTCGTGATGACCAGGTTCGTCGTCGAGGAGGACGACGGCTTCGCCGGCCGTGCTCACACCGCGCTCGCCGCCCTCGCGGCCTGCCCAGGGTACCTTCGCGGCCGCCTCGGACGCGCGTTCGACGATCCGGCCCACTGGAGCATCGTCACCGAGTGGGAGTCGGTCGGGGCCTACCGCCGCGCGCTGTCGAACTTCGACGTCAAGATGCACGCCACGCCGCTGCTGGCCCAGGCCCTCGACGAGCCCTCCGCGTTCGAGGTGCTGGCCGAGGCCGCGCCGGGCGGCGACCTGACCGTGTCCACCAGTGACCGCGCCTGAGCGCAAGCGCTCGCCCGGCGCGCTTGGATAGGCTGAACGCCATGATGCCGCCGCAGGCCGGCCCGACTCCCCTCTGGGAGCAGGCCGACGAGGTCCCGCCCCCGCCGCGCGGGCCGGGCGTGGCCGCGCCGTTCGCCTCCCCGCCGCGGGACCGTGACCTGCGCGGACTGTGGTGGGGGCTGGGCATCGGCGGGCTGGTCCTCGTGCTGTGCTGCGTCGGCGGCATCGTCGGCGTCACGCTCCTGGTGCCCTACGCCGACTCGATCGGCAAGGGCCAGGTCGCCGCCGTGGTCGAGGACTACCTCACCGCCGTGCGGGACCAGGACTACGCCACCGCCCGCCGTCAGCTGTGCGACGCGCAGCAGCGCACACACTCGGTCGGCTGGTTCTCCGACCACTTCGGCGCCACGCCGGTCACCGACTTCAAGGTCAACGCGGACGACGTCACGATCAGCAACACGATCACCGTCCCGGCCCAGGTGCGCGAGCGCACGACATGGGTCGATCACGAGTACACAATGGAACAGGCCGGCACCCGCTACGTGATCTGCGGGGGCATCGACTAGACCGACCGCGGCGCGGGGCCGCCCGGCGCGCCCGTTAATCTGGTGCGGCTCGCCGCGGCGTAACCGTACCGTCGATGGTGACGTTTGACGGTTTGCCCGGGTAACGACCCAAGTCCGGACACCACACGACCAGCCTTGCCGACAGCCAGTCGCCGTGAGGCTTAGGAGGAACCATGGCCGCAGATCGCATCGATTCCGTCGTCAGCCTCGCGAAGCGCCGCGGCTTTGTCTTCCCGTCGAGCGAGATCTACGGAGGCACGCGCTCGGCCTGGGACTACGGCCCGCTGGGCGTGGAGCTCAAGGACAACGTCCGCCGGCAGTGGTGGCGCACCATGGTCCAGCAGCGCGACGACATCGTCGGTCTGGACTCCGCCGTGATCCTGGCCCGCGACGTCTGGGTCGCCTCCGGCCACGTCGACGCGTTCGTCGACCCGCTGACCGAGTGCGCCTCGTGCCACAAGCGCTTCCGGGCCGACCACCTCGAGGAGGCCTGGGTCGAGAAGAACGGCACCGAGAAGCCGTTCGTGCTCGGCGAGATCAACTGCCCGAACTGCGGCAACAAGGGCACCTTCAGCGAGCCGCGGATGTTCAACGGCCTCATGAAGACCTACCTGGGCGCCGTGGAGAACGACGAGGGCCTGCACTACCTGCGCCCCGAGACCGCGCAGGGCATCTTCGTCAACTTCAACAACGTGGCCGGCGCGGCGCGCAAGAAGCCGCCGTTCGGCATCGCGCAGATCGGCAAGAGCTTCCGCAACGAGATCACGCCGGGCAACTTCATCTTCCGCACGCGCGAGTTCGAGCAGATGGAGATGGAGTTCTTCGTCGAGCCGGGCAGCGACGAGCAGTGGCACGAGTACTGGCTGCAGGAGCGCTGGAACTGGTACATCGGCCTGGGCATCTCCGAGGCGAACCTGCGCTTCTACGAGCACCCGAAGGAGAAGCTCTCGCACTACTCGAAGCGGACGGTCGACATCGAGTACCGCTTCCGCTTCGGTGGCCAGGAGTTCTCCGAGCTCGAGGGCATCGCGAACCGCACGGACTTCGACCTCACCACGCACTCCAAGCACTCCGGCGTCGACCTGTCCTACTTCGACCAGGAGAAGAAGGAGCGGTGGGTGCCGTATGTCATCGAGCCCGCCGCCGGCCTCACCCGCGCGGTGCTGGCGTTCCTGCTCGAGGCCTACGACGAGGACGAGGCGCCGAACACCAGCGGCTCCGTCGACAAGCGCACGGTCATGCGCTTCGACAAGCGGCTCGCCCCGGTGAAGGCGGCCGTGCTCCCGCTGTCGCGCAACGCCGACCTCTCGCCCAAGGCCCGCGACCTCGCCGCCCAGCTGCGCAAGCGCTGGACGGTGGACTTCGACGACGCCCAGGGCATCGGCCGGCGGTACCGCCGCCAGGACGAGATCGGCACCCCGTACTGCCTGACGGTGGACTTCGACACGCTCAACGACAACGCGGTCACCGTGCGGGACCGCGACACGATGAGCCAGGAGCGGGTGTCGATCGACCAGGTCGAGTCGTACCTGATCGAGCGCCTCCCGGGCTGCTAGTCCACGCAAGAAGGCGAACCCCGCCGGGCCGGTCGTCGCTTGTCGGCGACCAGCCCGGCGTCGGGGGTTCACTCTCCGAAGTGTTCGTCGGCGCTTCATGCCGGCGGTACCGATCGACGGGGTAGCCTCCTGGTCGTGACGGTGACCGAGGAGCACGTACCCCCCGCGGAGGCCGAGGCGCCCCCACGCAAGCGCTGGCGGCCCGGGTCCGTCGAGGTGCTCGCGGCCCTGCTCGTGCTCGTGGTGCTGCTGCGCGGCCCGATCACCCGCTCGCTGGCCACGCCGGCGCTGCAGACCTGGCTGACGGTGTTCGTCTCGGTGCTCACCCAGGCGATCCCGTTCCTCGTCTTCGGCGTCGTGCTCTCCGCGGTCATCGCCGTGTTCATCCCGCCGTCGTTCTTCGCCAAGGCGCTGCCGTCGCACCCGGCGCTGGCGGTGCCGACGGCGTCCGTGGCCGGCGTGGTGCTGCCCGGCTGCGAGTGCGCGTCGGTGCCCGTGGCCGGCGCGCTCGTCCAGCGCGGGGTCACCCCGGCCGCGGCGTTCGCGTTCCTGCTCGCCTCGCCCGCCGTCAACCCGATCGTGCTGATCTCCACCGCGGTCGCCTTCCCGGGCCAGCCGCAGATGGTGGTGGGCCGGGCGGTGGCCAGTCTCGTGGTCGCCTGCCTGATGGGCTGGCTGTGGCAGGCGTTCGGCAAGGGCAGCTGGCTGCGGATGCCGTCGCGGGCGCACCTGGACGGCATGGCCAAGTGGCCGGCGTTCTGGGCCTCGGTGCGCCACGATGTGCTGCACGCCGGCGGGTTCCTGGTCATCGGGGCCGCGTCCGCGGCCGTCATCGCCGTCGTGGTGCCCAAGACCTGGCTGGAGCACGTCGCGTCCAACCCGGTCCTGGCGATCGTCGTGATGGGGCTGCTCGCCGTCCTGCTGTCGATCTGCTCGGAGGCCGACGCGTTCGTGGCCGCCTCGCTGACCCAGTTCTCGCTCACCGCCCGGCTGGCGTTCCTCGTCGTCGGGCCGATGATCGACCTGAAGCTCTTCGCGATGCAGGCGGGCATCTTCGGGCGCCGGTTCGCGCTGCGCTTCGCGCCCGCCACGTTCGTCATGGCGATCCTCGTCTCCGCGATCCTGGGACCGGTGCTGTTGTGAACAAGCAGGCGCAGGCCGTCATTCTGCTGCTCATCGGCGGGGCGGTGCTGCGGGCGTCGCTGTCGGGGCAATACCTCAACTACGTCAAGGCGGGCCTGCAGCCGTATCTCATCGCCGCCGGCGCGATCCTGGTGGTCGCGGGGGCCTTCACGTTGTGGTACGAGCTGCGCGGCGCGAAGACCGCGCGCGGCGGCGACAACGCGCACGGGCACGCCCACGGCGACGACGACGGGCACGGTCACGCCCACGGCGGCCCGAAGGTCGCCTGGCTGCTGCTCGCGCCGGTGCTGGGGCTGCTGCTGTTCGCGCCGCCCGCGCTCGGCTCCTACGCCGCCGGGCGCTCCGGTTCGGCGGTGACCGCCCGCTCGGAATACGCGCCGCTGCCCGCCGGCGACCCGCTGAGCCTCACGATGCTCGACTACGCCTCGCGGGCCGTGTTCGACAAGGGCGTCTCGCTCGGCGAGCGCCGCATCCAGCTCACCGGCTTCGTGATGCGCGGGCCGCAGGACCAGTGGCTGCTGGCCCGGATGATGGTCAGCTGCTGCGCGGCCGACGCCCGGCCGGTCAAGGTCGCGCTCGACGGCGAGCTGCCCGACGGGTTGCAGGACCAGCAGTGGGTGCGCGTCACCGGCCGATACAGCGGGCGCGAGGTCACCGACAACGTCAACGGCGAGGCGATTCCCTTCATCTCGGTGTCGGATGTCACCTTGATCGCGGTGCCGCAGGAGCAGTACGAGTCGTAGATGGACTCTTCCCGACCCGCCCTCCTGGTGCTCGTCCGCCACGCCGAGTCGGCGCGCAACCAGGCCAAAAAGGGCAGTGTGTACTTCGCCGACGACGCCGCCCGCCAAGTGGTCCGCGGTGTGCCGGACCACCTCATCGACCTGACCGCCGACGGGCACAAACAGGCCGAGCAGACCGGGCACGCCGTGCGGGACCGGTTCGGCTCCTTCGACTACGTGTTCACCAGCGGGTACGCCCGGACCGACCAGACCGCCGAGGGCGTGCTGAGCGCCTACTCCGCCGCGGAACGCGCCCGGATGCGGGTCAAGACCGACCTGTTCATCCGCGAGCGGGACCCCGGATTCGCCTACGACATGACGACCGCCGAGGCCGAGGCGGCGTTCCCGTGGCTGAACGAGTACTGGCAGACGTTCGGCGGGTTCATGGCCCGCCCGCCCGGCGGGGAGAGCCTCGCCGACGTCGTCGGCCGCGTGCACACGTTCCTCAACTCGCTGTTCCGCGACCACGCCGGCCAGAAGATCATGATCGTGACGCACGGCGGGACGCTGCGCTGCTTCCGGTTCCTGCTGGAGGGCTGGACCTACGCGCAGGCGCAGCGGTGGCCGTCGGGGCAGTCCCCGGCCAACTGCGGCATCACGACCTATCAGGACACCGGCGAGCGGCTCGAGCTGCTCGACTACAACCAGGTCTACTGGACGGTCGGCTCCGCCTGAGCCGCGCCGTGACCGCGCGGCCGTGAGGTCGCTTCCGCGGGCGTCGGCGTGCTGGTCGCCGTGGATGTTCACGGGCTCGGCGGGCACCCCCGCGATCGTGGGGGTCGCTTCCGCGGGCGTCGGCGTGCTGGTCGCCGTGAATGTTCACGGGCTCGGCAGGCACCCCCGCGATCGCCGTGGTGGCGAGAAATTTTCGCGTGGGGGCCGCGCCGCGGCTCGGGCCGGATGGCGTACCCTACGGCAGCAATCGATGAACGGGGACTGATGCTGATCACGCTGACGGTCCAGCCCGATCGCGGCCGGACGCGCAGGTCGGTGCGGGCGCGCATGCGGGGCAGCCTGCGCTCGTGGAACCTGGTCGGCGGCGGTCTGTCGGTGGCCGGCCTCAGCGCGCTCGTGCTCGGCCTGCCTGTCGGCGCCGGCGTCCTGCTGACTCCCGGCGTGATCATCCTCGTCGGCCCGTGGCTGCTGACCCGCGCCGCGGCGAAGGCGCGCACCGGGGTCTTCGCGGAGACGGCGACCTACGAGATCACCGACGAGGGCGTGCGGGTCTTCACGCCGAGCCTGCGGGCGGGGTACTCGTGGCCGGCGGTCGAGCGCGTCGAGGACAACGGCGAGTTCTGGATCGTCGTGGTGAGCGGGACCGGGATGCTGGTGGTGCCGTTCACGCTGCTGCCGGAGCCTGAGGAGCGGAAGGTTCGCGATTTCCTCTCCGAGCGGGGTCTGCTCGTTCCGGTGTAGGGGTCTCGCTTCCGGCGTCGGGTTCGCTTCGGCTGTGGGGCTTCCGCTTCCGCCGCGGGTTTTCGCTTTCGCTGTGGGGCTTGCGCTTCGCCGCGGGTCTTCATGTTCGCTGCGGGGCTTCCGCTTCCGTGGCGCTTGTGGGCCTTCCGCTTCCGCTTCCGCGGGTTTTCGCTTCCGCTGCGAGTTTTCGCGAAATATCCGGCGCTTCGCTAACCGGATATTTCGGACTTATCAGCATTTTTGCGTATCGCCAGCGCGTAGAAGTGATCCTCGGCGTCGTCGTACTCGGTCAGCGTCCAGCCCGCGAGCTCGCAGGACTCCGCGAGCGGGGCCTCGGCCAGCGGCTCGTCCGGGCGCAGGGTGCGGCCGTGACGCGCGGCCAGCCTCGCGCGGCCCGAGGGGTGGAACAGCACCAGCCGGCCGCCGGGCCGGACGGCCCGGGCCAGTTCGCGCAGGCCCTCGGTCGCGTCGGGCAGGTGCGTCACCAGGCCGGCGGCGAAGATCGCGTCCAGGGCGCCGGCGGCGAACGGCAGCCGGCGGGCGTCGGCGAGCACCAGGGGCTCGTCGCGGCTCCTGGCCACGTCGAGCATCTGCGGGGTCACGTCGACGCCGACGACCACGCCCGCGGGGCCCACGGCGGCGCGCAGGGCCGGCAGGGCGCGGCCGGTGCCGCAGCCGGCGTCGAGCACGGTGCCGCCCGGTCGCAGCCCGGCCCGCCGCACGGCGGCCGCGTACGCCGGGGCGTCGTCGCCGAACCTGGTGTCCCAGGTGGCCGCGCGGGCGCCGAAGAAGGCGCGGGACTCGCGGAGGTACCACATGCCGTGCTCGGCCAGATGGGGCGCGACGTGGCGGACCACCGGCCAGGCCCGGTCGTGCAGGTCGACGACGATGTCCGCGCGGTCGCCGCGGGCCGCCTCCCCGGCGTGGCGGTCTCGTGCCGTGCGCAGCCAGACGACCACACGCGGGCCGCCGCCGCCCACGCTGATCGTCGTGCCCTCGCGGCAGACGCCCCGGGCCGCCTCGCCCAGCGCGGTCGTCAGCCGGTCGGCGGTCGCCGCCACGACCTCGGCATCCGTGCCGTCGACTACGACCGTGGCCGGACCCGGACCCACCGCGTACGTCACCAGGCTGAGCACCTCGGACCATCGCTGCGTCATAGGTCCATCATGCCCCGGGCCGATTTCCTTGGGCAGATACCAGCCTCCAGACCGATTCGTGGCCGCAACTGCGAGATATAGGCTCTCCGTCATGACCACCTTCCGGATCGGCGAGGCCGCCGAGCTGCTCGGCATCAGCGCCGACACGCTGCGGCGCTGGATCGATGCCGGGCGGCTCCCCGCCGGGCGCGACGACAACGGCCACCGCGTGATCGACGGCGTCGACCTGGCCGCGTTCGCGCGCTCGCAGGCCGCCGAGGCGGACGCGGGCACCGAGGGCTCGTCCGCGCGCAACCGGCTGCGCGGCATCGTCACCGCCGTGGTCAAGGACACCGTGATGGCCCAGGTCGACATCCAGGCCGGGCCGTTCCGGGTGGTGTCACTCATGAGCCGGGAGGCCGCCGACGAGCTCGACCTCAGGGTCGGGTCGCTGGCCGTCGCCGTGATCAAGTCGACCACCGTCGTGGTGGAGCGTGTTGACAAAGGGAGGAGCCACTCATGAGGCGTGCCGTTCTGGCCGGGCTCGTGGCCATCACGGTCGGTCTGACCGGGCTGGCCGGGTGCGGTGACGACAAGACCGACAACGGCTCGGCACCGGCCGCACCGTCGTCGGGCGCCGCGAAGGGTGTCACCGGCACCATCACCGTCTTCGCCGCCGCGTCGCTGACCGAGTCGTTCAACAAGATCGGCCAGGCGTTCGAGGCGGCCAACCCGGGCAGCAAGGTGACCTTCAACTACGCGGGCAGCTCGGCGCTGGCGACCCAGATCAACCAGGGCGCCCCGGCGGACGTTTTCGCCTCCGCCGCGCCCGCGAACATGAAGACGGTCACCGACGCCGGCAACGCCTCCGGCGACCCGACCACGTTCGTGAAGAACCAGCTCGTGATCGCGGTGCAGAGCGGCAACCCCAAGGGCATCAAGGGCCTCGCCGACCTGACCAAGCCCGGCACGAAGGTGGCCCTGTGCGCGGAGCAGGTGCCGTGCGGGGCGGCCGCGAAGACGGCGCTGACGGCGGCGAACGTGAAGCTCACCCCGGTGACGCTGGAGCAGGACGTGAAGGCGGCGCTGTCGAAGGTGACGCTCGGCGAGGTCGATGCCGCGCTCGTGTACCGCACGGACGCCCGGGCGGCCGCGCGGGATGTGGACGACGTCGAGTTCCCCGAGTCGGCGGGGGCCATCAACAGCTACCCGATCGTGGTGCTGAAGAGCGCGCCGAACGCCGCGGGAGCGAAGGCATTCGTCGAGTACGTGCTGTCGGACAAGGGCAAGGCCGTCCTCTCGGATGCGGGCTTCCAGGCTCCGTGATCCGGCACCGGATCGACGGGGGAGCGCGGCCGGGCCGCTGGGCCGGGCGCGCTCCCGGTGCCGTTCGGCATGGGCTGGCTGTTTGTGTACCGTCGCGCGGCCCGGGTCGCGGTGCGTCAGTGCTGGTTCGGGCTGGGGCTCGGCGGCTCCGGGCTGCGGTTCGGCAGGCGGCTCCGGGCTTCGGGCTGGGGTTCGGCGGCGGCTTCGGGCTGCGGTTCGGCGGCGGCTCCGCGCTGCGGTTCGGCGGCGGCTCCGCGCTGCGGTTCGGCGGCGGCTTCGGGCTGGGGCTCGGCGCGGCTTCGGCCGCGGTTCGGCGGTGTGAGGTGAGGTTGCTTGCGCAGGCGTGACGGGGGTCGGCGGGTGCCGATCGGGTTGCTCGTTCCGGCCGGGCTCGGGCTGGTGTTCCTGGTGTTGCCGCTCGCGGGGCTGCTGATCCGGGCGCCCTGGACGACGCTGCCTGAGCGGATCGCGCAGCCGGGGGTGCTCACGGCGCTGCGGCTGTCGTTGCAGAGCGCGACGATCGCGACGGTGCTGTGTCTGGTGCTCGGGGTACCGCTGGCGTGGTTGCTTGCGCGAGTGGACTTTCCGGGGCGGCGGTTCGTGCGCGCGCTCGTCACGGTGCCGCTCGTGCTGCCGCCCGTCGTCGGGGGTGTCGCGCTGCTGCTCGTGTTCGGGCGGCGGGGGCTCGTGGGGGAGTGGCTGGACAGTACGTTCGGGATCACGCTGCCGTTCACCACCAGCGCGGTCGTGCTCGCCGAGGCGTTCGTGGCGATGCCGTTCCTCATCATCGCCGTGGAGGGGGCGCTGCGCGGGGCGGACAGTCGCTACGAGGAGGCGGCGGCGACGCTCGGGGCCGGGCGGTGGACGACCTTCACGCATGTGACGCTGCCGCTGGTGGCGCCGGGGATCGCGGCCGGGGGCGTGCTGTGCTGGGCGCGGGCGCTGGGGGAGTTCGGGGCGACCATCACCTTTGCCGGGAGCTTTCCGGGCACGACTCGGACGATGCCCCTTGAGGTGTACCTCGCGCTGGAGACCGATTTGCAGGCCGCGATCGTGCTGAGCCTGATCCTGCTGGCCGTTTCGGTCGCGATCCTGGCCTCGCTGCGCGACAAATGGATCACCGCATGAGCGCGGGCGACGTGCTCGGCGGCGCGGGGGCTTATCTCGATGCGCGGGTTGTGGTCGAGCGCGGGGCGTTTCGGCTTGATGCGCACTTGCGCATCGCGGCGGGCGAAGTCGTTGCGCTGCTCGGGCCCAACGGGGCCGGGAAGACCACGGCGCTTCGGGCGCTCGCCGGCCTGACGTCGCTCACCGACGGGCACATCGTGCTGGACGGGAAGGACCTCGACCGGCCGGCTCGGCGGGTGTGGATTCCGCCGGAGCGGCGGGCCATCGGCGTGGTGTTCCAGGAGTACCTGCTGTTTCCGCATCTGACCGCCCTCGACAACGTGGCCTTCGGGCCGCGGCGGCATGGCCGGGACCGGAAGACGGCCCGCGCCGAGGCAACAGCATGGCTCGGCCGCGTCGGATTGGCCGATTTCGTTCGGCGCAAGCCGCGGCAATTGTCGGGCGGGCAGGCGCAGCGGGTGGCCTTGGCTCGGGCATTGGCGGTACAGCCGCGGCTTTTGCTGTTGGACGAACCGCTCGCCGCGCTCGACGCGGGCACGCGGGCCGACACGCGGGCCGAGCTGCAGCGGCACCTCGCCGACCATCCGGGCGCGACGCTCATCGTCACGCACGATCCGCTCGACGCGCTCGTACTCGCGGACCGGCTCGTGATTCTCGAAAACGGGGCCGTGGTGCAGGAAGGAGATTCGGCGGAAATCACGGCGCGACCCCGCACCGAATATGTGGCGCGGCTGGTGGGGCTGAACCTGTATCGCGGGCGCGCCGACGGGCACGCGGTCGACGTCGGCGGCGTCGTGCTGACGGCGGCCGATTCGCTCGACGGGGAAGCGTTCGTGGCGTTTCCGCCCTCGGCCGTCGCGCTGCATGCGACGCGGCCGGATGGGAGTCCGCGCAATACGTGGCCGGCGACGATCGCGGGGATTCAGCGGCATGGGGACAATTTGCGGATTCGGCTGGAGGGGGCGCTCGCCGCGGCCGCGGACGTCACGCCTGCGGCGGCGGCGCATTTGGAGCTGACGCCGGGCCGCGAGGTTTGGGCGGCGGTGAAGGCGGCGGAGACGCGGGCCTATCCGGCCTGAGCCACCGCGCGGCGGCAGGAAGGCCGACTCCACCAGGGCCTGACGCACGGTCTTGTCCGCCACGGTCTGCGACGCGGTCTTATGCGCTGCGGCCCGGGACGCGGTCTCGTCCACTACGGCGTGGCACGCCACGGTCTTGGGCGGCTGTGGGCGGTCTGGGCTCCCGACCGTGCGGCGCGTCCGCCGGTGCCGTCCGTCGCGTGCTGTCGGCCTGGTTCTGTTCGGCCTGATTCTGTTCGAGCTAGTGCTGTTCGCCCGATGCTGTTCGGCCCGGTGCTGTTCGCGTCATGCGGCGTGCCCGATGCTGTCGGCCTCCCTGCACGCGTCGCCGAATGCTGTCGCGGCGCCGAGCGGTGGGCCGATGCCGTTTTATCTGCGCGTTCGGGCGGTCGTTTTGTGCGCGTCGTTTGGTCTGCGCGCTCGGACGGTCGTTTGTGCGCGTCGTGCGCCTCGCTGTCGGCGGGTCTCGCTCGCACGCGTGTGATGGCGCCAGTCTGAGGCGGTCGGCACCCGCGCCTGGTGCGTCTGCCGCGCGCACTTACGATGGGCGGCATGCGCAAGGTGTTGATCATCGGGGTGGGTGCCGGTGACCCGGAGCACGTCACCGTCCAGGCGATCAATGCCATGAACGCCGTCGACGTATTCTTCGTGCTCGACAAGGGCGAGGCGGCGGCGGAGCTGACCGACGCGCGCAAGGCGCTCGTGGCGCGGTACGTCGAACGGACAGATTCGCGCACCGTTGTGATCGCCGACCCGCCGCGCGATCGGGCCGCGGCCGACTACGCGGGCGCGGTCAAGGACTGGCGGGACGAACGCGCGCGGCTGCTCGGCGAGGCGATCAAGCGCGAGCTCGGGCCGGACGGCGTCGGTGGCATACTGGCGTGGGGGGACCCGGCGCTGTACGACGGCACCATTCGCATTCTCGAGGGCATCGGCGGCGTCGAGTACGACGTCATTCCGGGCATCAGCAGCGTGCAGATCCTGACGGCCCGGCATCGCGTAACGCTCAATCGGGTGGCCGGATCCGTGCACATTACGACAGGACGGCGGCTCGCGGCCGAGTGGCCGGCCGGATGCGACGACGTCGTCGTGATGCTCGACGCCAACCTGGCCTGCCGCCGCTACCGCGACGAGCCCATCGACATCTACTGGGGCGCATACCTGGGCACGCCCGACGAGATTCTCCGCAGCGGCCGGCTCGCCGATGTCCTCGACGACATCGAGTCCGTGCGCGCCGATGCGCGAACGCGCAAGGGCTGGATCATGGATACGTATCTGCTGCGGCGGCGTACGGAAGGCGTCTAGGTCCGAACGCGTCCTGTCGGCTGATTGTGTTTGACGTTATGGCGCCGGACTGGTGCGCGAACGCGCAAGGCTGGGTGACGGACGCGTATCCGCTGCGACAGGCAACGGAAGGCGCCTAGGCTCGGGGGCATGCATCAGCCGATCATGCCCGACTCGATGCCCCGGCCCGCGGCGCGATACGCGCACGCCACGCTCGTCACGAACCCGGCGCGCTGGCTGCACACCGCCGGTCAGGTGGGCATCGACGCCGACGGCAATGTGCCCGACGGGGTGGCCGCGCAGGCGAAGGTCATCTGGCACAACATCGCCGCGCTGCTCGCGGCGGCGGACATGTCCGCGGACGACATCGTGAGCATCACGACGTACGTGGTCGCGTCGGCCATGGAAGACGGGCTCGCCGAGGCCATGGCCGAGCGGGACACGTTCATGTCGGGGCGGCTCGTGGCGAGCACGCTGCTGACCGTGCCCGCGCTCGTCCGGCCCGAGTGGCTGATCGAGATCGTGGTCGTGGCCGCGGACCAGAAAGCCGCCTGAGCGGGTTGCCGGAGGCGCTGCCCGCGGGTTTGGCGGGCAACACCTGCTGAGCGACCGCTCGGGCGCCCAGCGCGGTTCGGGCGCCCAGCGCCGCTCGGGCGCCCAGCGCGGTTCGAGTGCCCATCTCCGCTCGAACCCTGGGGCGCCGTTCGAGCGCCCATCTCTGCTGGCTTAACCGACAGCGCCTGCTGAGCGAACGCTCAGTGCGCCGCTCGGCCAGGCTCCACCTGCTTTACGAACAGCCGTGGCTGAGCGAACGCTCAGTCCGCCACTCGGCCAGGCTCCACCTGCTTACGGACAGCCGTGGCTGCGCGAACGCTCAAAGCGCCGCTCGGCCCAGCACCCACTGCTCGGTCTGCGCGATGAAGTCGGTCGGAAATCCGGGCTTGAACCCGGTCGCGGCCTCGAGCCGTTCGCGCAGTTCCGGCGTGAGCTCGATGTCCGTACACCGGAGATTGTCCAGAATCTGCGCCTCCGTGCGCGCGCCGAGCATGGGCAGCACGCCGGGCCGCTGCCGGGTCCAGGCGAGCGCGACCTGCGCGGACGTGGCGCCGAGTTCGTCCGCCACTTCGCGGACTGCGCGCGCGATGTTCAGGTCGTGCTCGCTGATGTCCGCGCGGGTGAGTCGCGTGTGTTGCGCATTCGCGCGGTCGTCCTTGTCGTACTTGCCGCTCAACACGCCGCCGCCGAGCGGGCTCCACGCCGTCACCGACAGGCCGAACGCGTCCGCCATCGGCAGCAGTTCGCGCTCGGCGTCGCGGTTGACCAGGCTGTACGGAATCTGGAGCCCGGCGAAAGGGGTCCATCCGCGCCACTCGGCGAGCGTGTTCGCGCGGGACACGAGCCAGGCGGGGGCGTCGGAGATGCCGATGTACAGCACCTTGCCCGCCGTCACCGCGTCGTCCAGTGCGCGCATCGTCTCCTCGATCGGCGTGTGCCGGTCCCAGATGTGCACCCAGTACACGTCGATGTGGTCGGTGCGCAGGCGCCGCAGGCTCGTCTCGAGCGACAGGCGCAGGTTGCGGCGGTGGTTGCCGCCGCCGTTGGGGTCGGTGGCGTCGCGCGTGACCGTGTACTTCGTGGAGAGCACGAACCGGTCGCGGCGCCCCTCCAGCAGCTCGCCGACGATCTCCTCGCTGGCGCCGCCGCGATAGTTGATCGCCGTGTCGACCATGTTGCCGCCCGCGTCCGAGTACGCGTCGAGGATTCGGCGGCACTCCTCGAGCGGCGCGCCGACGCCGCCCTGCTCGCCGAAGGTCATGGCGCCCAGGACGAGTTCGGAAACGCGCAGACCCGTGCGTCCGAATGTGCGGTACCTCATGCGAACATCGCCGCCACGTGCTGCGCGATCTCGTCCGGTTCGACGTCGCGGACGTGCTGATCGATCGCCCAGCGGTGTCCGGACGGGTCGAGGAACTGCGCGGTGCGGTCGCCCCAGAAGGCGTCGTGCGGCTCCTCGAACGGCTCGGCACCCGCGGCGATCGCCCGCCTCCAGGCGGCGTCGACGTCGTCGACCGGCACGTGGAACGCGGCCGGCGAACCGCCCAGCGCCGCGGGCGTGCGCAGGCTCCGGCCGATCATCTCGCCGGCGACGGCCAGCACCGTGTCGCCGACGCGCAGCTCGATCGTGAGCGGACGGCCATCGGGCAGGTTGACCCGGCCGGTCTCGCCGGCACCGAGGGCCTCGGCATACCAAGCGGCGGCCGCGGCGGGATCGTCCACGACGAGATGGACGGCGATCTGTGTCATGCGAGCGACCATACAAGCTGTCTGGTCACACTGTCCAGACATTGCATACGGTACGGTGTGTGCCGTGAACGCCCGCCGCGATGAACCCTCGGACACCGAACTGCGCGAACGTGTCCTGGACGCACTGCGCGAACTGCTCGACACGCGCACTTTCGACTCCCTCAGCGTGGCGGAGATCATCGCGGCCGCCGGGGTGTCGCGGGCGAGCTTCTACTTCTACTTCCCGTCGAAGCAGGCGGCGCTGGCCGAGCTCGTCCGGCGCGCGGTGGGCGCGGGGCATGTGGCCGCCGAGCCGTGGCTGTCCTCGGCCGCTCCCTCGGCCGACCCGCGCGCGGTTGACGCCTCGGCTGGCCCGCTTCCGGGGGCTGGCGGCGCCTCGGCTGGCCCGCTTCCGGGGGCTGGCGGCGCCTCGGCCGGCCCGCTTCCGGGGGCTGGCGGCGCCTCGGCCGGCCCGCCTCCGGGGGCTGGCGGCGCCTCGGCTGGCCCGCCTCCGGGGGCTGGCGGCGCCTCGGCCGGCCCGCCTCCGGAAGCGGCCGGCGATCTGGATGCGGCGCGGCAGGGGGCCGCCGACTCGCGTCCCAGCGCGCTCGGCTCGTCGACGGCGCAGGGGGTGCCAGGCTCGCAGACGGCCGCCGGGCTGCCGGATGCGCTCGGCCCACAGACGGCGGCTGGGCCGCCGGAAGCGCTCGGTCCGCGGGAGGCGCTGCGGCACGGGATCGCGGCCGGCGCCGACCTATGGCTAGCCAACGCCGGTGTATTGCGCGCGATTGTGGAGAGCTGGGCCTCGGACGCACAGCTTCGCGAACTCTGGCTTGCACAGATGGACACCTTCACCGCCGCGACCCTCGCGCGCATCGCGGACGATCCCGGCCTCGAAGGCGTAGACCTCCCCGCGCTCGCGGCGTCGCTGACCTGGCTCGGCGAGCGGCTGTACTACCTCGCCGCCTCCCGCATCCCGCCCTTCGACGACCGGGAGGTACTTGTGGACACCCTCACGCACTTGTGGATTCGCGCACTCGGAGTTGCGTGAGTCTGGCCCTTCGCGCGCGTACCGAGGCTGATTCCGTCTGATCGCGCGTGGAGATCTGCCCCGTGCGTGGAGATGCGGAGCAGCCGGCGTCGCACTGCCCTTGGCTGGGGCGTGCATTCGCGCGGAGCGGTGAGTGCCGGAGGCTGCACGCGGGGTTGACCGCATGTGGGCCTCACGTGCGGTTACCTGGCTTCGGCTGGAACTAACCCGCCGTGTGCGGCGACAATCCAACCGTGGAGTGTGAGCGGTACCGAGAGGCGCTGTCGGCCCGGCTCGACGGCGAGGACGAACCGATCGAGCCGGCGCTGGTCGACGCGCACCTGGCGGGGTGCGCGGCGTGCCGCCAGTGGGAGCGCGAGGCCCAGGCCGTGACGCGACTGGTGCGGCTGCAGCCCGTGCCCGGCACCCCGCCGCCCGTGGAATCCCTGCTCGCAGGCTTCAAGCCCAGGAAGCGGCGGGTGCTCGGCAAGCGTCAACTCGTACTGATGCTGAGAGTCCTTCTTGGCCTGTTCGGTCTCGCGCAGTTCGTGCTCGGCATCACCCAGGCCGCGACCGCCGCGAGCACGAACCACATCCACGGCTCCGGCCACGTCTTCCACGAGTCCGCGGCCTGGAACGTGGCCATCGGCGCCGGCTTCGCCTGGATCGCGACCCGCCGCGCCACGCCGGCCGGGGCGCTGCCCATGCTGACCGCGTTCGTGGCGCTGCTGGCCCTGCTGAGCGCGAGCGACCTGATGAACGGCACCGTGGAGACGACCCGGCTGATCTCGCACGGCTTCGTGCTCGCCGGGTACGGCATCGTGCTCGCCCTGTCCCGCCCGGCGCTCGACCCGGGCCGCCCGCCGGCGGGTCGTCAGGGGCCGCCGTGGCAGTGGCGTCGCCCGGCGGCGTTGGACGAGGTGCCGCCCCCGGCCGCGACTCCTTCGCGCCTGCGCCTTATCCAGGGCCAGGCCAGGGTGGAGGACCCGGCGCATCGTCGCGCTGCGTGAGATTGAAGTTGCTCACGGATACGACAAGATCGATAGTTTGGAGCCATCGGGTACGGTGAAACAAGCGGAACGACACCGAGCCCGGGGTGCGATCGAGAGGGTGCGCGTCTGGCACGTGCTGCGGTAAGGCGCCGACCCGGCGGAGTTTCAGGCGTAGATCTTCTAGCGCGTCCGCGGTTTCCCCTCGGTTAGGCTCTCCTGCGGCCAGGTCAGGTCATGTGAGCGCACCATGGCGTACCCGGGGATGCTTAGTGATTTTGCATGCGATGCTGTTCGGGGAGTACCGATATGGTGAGGAACCGGACGCGATGCTTCCCATCGTGGACGACGTCGTGACGCTGCTCCGCTCCGACGGGCGGAGCGCGGACTCAAGCCACGTCGCGTTGCTCATGCTTGCGGAGCGTCGGCACACGAGCGAAATCCGGGACTGGTGGCCTGACAACTACCTGCAGGTTTCGATAAACCCCGATACCGGCTTCGGCGGGTTGATCTGGTGGGTCAGCCCCAGTCGTGCTGCGGCCACGCTCAACGAGGATGACGAGTTCGTTTGGGTCCTGAACAATCCGGAGCCGCCTTCAATCGACCCGCGGGTCGTGGCCGACCCCGGATTCGTCTCGTTGTTCAGCCCTCGGTCGGTGCTTCCGATTCCGCAACTGCGCTCCGTGCTCGAAGAATTCTGTTCCGTCGGCACTGGTGATCGTCCGAGGTCCGTCGAGTGGGCCAAGGGCGATCTCAGTGGCCGACGTCTCGACGAGGATGGCGTTCATGGAGTGTGAAAGGCCATCCCGATGTGGCACGGTCAGCCGCCGGAGTCGTCCAGTTCGGCGCCTTCCGGAATGAGGTCCGAGTCGCGGTCCTGGAGCCAGCCATCCGGCAGAACGACCTTGCCCGGCGTGCCCGTCCGGCCCCGTGGCTGGCCCAGGATTTCGCGTGGGAATGGTGCCGAGTGGTCCAGCTCGTCCAGCAGGTCGGCCAGTTCGCCGAGGGACGAGGACATGGCCAGGGAGCGCCGTAGTTCGCCGCCCGCTGGGAAGCCCTTCAAATACCAGGCCACGTGCTTGCGGAAGTCGGTCACGCCGTCGCGCTCCGTGCCCAGCCACTCCGTCAGCAGCTCCGCGTGCCGATACATCAGAGCCGCCACCTCGCCCAGCGAAGGCAGCACCCGCGAAGAGTGGCCCGCGAAAGCGGCGGCCAGGTCGGCGAACAGCCAGGGGCGGCCCAGGCAGCCGCGGCCGATCACCACGCCGTCGCAGCCGGTCTGGGACATCATCTCGAGGGCGTCCGTGGCCTCCCAGATGTCGCCGTTGCCCAGCACCGGGACGTCCAGGGCCTGCTTCAAAGCCGCGATCGCGTCCCAGGCCGCCGTGCCCGAGTAGCGCTGGGCGGCCGTCCGGGCGTGCAGGGCGACCCAGGCCACGCCGGCGTCCTGGGCGATGCGGCCGGCGTCCAGGTACGTCTGGTGGTCGTCGTCGATGCCGATGCGCATCTTCACCGTGACCGGCAGGCCCTCCGCCGCGTCCACCGCTGACGACACGATCGAGGCGAACAGGCGGCGCTTCCACGGCAGGGCTGAGCCGCCGCCGCGGCGGGTCACCTTCGGGACCGAGCAGCCGAAGTTCATGTCGATGTGGTCGGCCAGGTCTTCCTCGACGACCATTTCCACGGCCTTGCGGATCGTGGCGGGATCTACGCCGTAGAGCTGCAGGCTGCGCGGGTGCTCGCCCTCGGCGAATCTGATCATCGACATGGTCTTCGGGTTGCGCTCGACCAAGGCTCTTGTGGTGATCATCTCGCACACGTAGAGGCCGGCGCCCTGCTCGCGGCACAGTCGGCGGAACGCCTGGTTCGTGATGCCCGCCATGGGGGCGAGCACGACCGGCGGGTCGACGACGTGGGGTCCGAGCTGCAGGGGCACGTCCCCGATGGTCCCACGGCCGCCGCCGCGCCCCCAAACGAGCGCGAGAGCGCCCCCAAACGAGCGCGAGAGCGCCCCAAGGCGAGCGCGAGAGCGCCGCTGCGCACCCAAACGAGCGCCAGGGGGCAAAACGAGAAAGTTCGTTTCTGCGCGGAAAAGGGACCGCCGAATCAACAAAGCGCATCGGATGCTGAGACGGGAAAGAGAGCGCTCTCAGCAGTGAAGATGCGCGTTTCTGCTCGTGGGATCGCTCCCAAATGCAGGGAGAATCGAAGGGTGTGCCGATTCTTGTCAGACTTGTCACCTGGCATGGCCACCAACCAAAAACACGACTTACGGTGTCCGGCACACCCAGGACCTAAACGTGGGCTCAGTGGGTATGGAGGCGTTGTGCAGAAGTTCGTGTATGACTTCGAAGAGGGCAACCGCGACCTCAAGGACCTGCTGGGGGGCAAGGGCGCCAACCTGGCCGAGATGACCAACCTCGGTCTGCCGGTGCCGCCCGGCTTCACGATCACGACCGACGCCTGCCGCGCGTTCCTGGAGACCGGCGAGATGCCCGGCCAGGACGAGATCTCCAAGCACCTCGCCGCCCTCGAGGAGAAGATGGGCCGCCGGCTCGGGGAGCCCGCCGACCCGCTGCTGGTCTCGGTGCGCTCGGGCGCCAAGTTCTCCATGCCCGGCATGATGGAGACCGTTCTCAACGTGGGGCTGACCGACGACAGCGTCGCCGGGCTGGCCGCGCAGGCGGGCGACGACGAGCGCTTCGCGTGGGACTCCTACCGCCGGCTCATCCAGATGTTCGGCAAGACCGTCTGCGACGTGCCGGGCGAGGAGTTCGAGCACGCGCTCGACGACGCCAAGCACCGCGCCGGCACCCGCGAGGACGTGGGGCTGAAGGCCGAGCACCTCAAGGGGCTCGTCGCCGACTACAAGCGGATCTTCTCCGAGCACACCGGGCGCGACTTCCCGCAGGACCCCCGCGAGCAGCTCGACCTCGCCGTCGGCGCCGTGTTCCGGTCCTGGAACGCCGACCGGGCGGTGCTGTACCGCAGGCAGGAGCGCATCCCGTCGAACCTCGGCACCGCGGTCAACGTGGTCGCGATGGTCTTCGGCAACCTGGGCGCCGACTCCGGCACCGGCGTCGCGTTCACCCGCGACCCGGCGACGGGGGAGCGCGGGGTGTACGGCGACTACCTGGCCAACGCCCAGGGCGAGGACGTCGTGGCCGGCATCCGCAACACGATGCCGCTGCAGGACCTCGAGCAGCGGGACAAGGCCAGCTACGACCAGCTGATGTCGATCATGACCACGCTCGAAGAGCACTACAAGGACCTGTGCGACATCGAGTTCACGATCGAGCGCGGCAAGCTGTGGATGTTGCAGACCCGGGTGGGCAAGCGTACGGCCGCGGCCGCGTTCGTGATCGCCACGCACCTCGTCGACGAGGGCGTCATCGACCTCGACGAGGCCGTGCACCGGGTCAGCGGCGCCCAGCTCGCCCAGCTCATGTTCCCGACCTTCGACCTGTCCGCGGAGCCGGCGCAGCTCACCCGCGGCGTCGGGGCGTCCCCGGGTGCGGCCGTGGGCAAGGCGGTCTTCGACGCCCAGCACGCGGTGGCCATGGCCAAGGAGGGCGAGCAGGTCATCCTGGTGCGCCGGGAGACCAACCCCGACGACCTGCCGGGCATGATCGCCGCGCAGGGCATTCTCACCAGCCGGGGCGGCAAGACCTCGCACGCCGCCGTCGTGGCCCGCGGCATGGGCAAGACGTGCGTGTGCGGGGCGGACGAGCTCGACGTGAACCTCCACAAGGGACAGTTCACCGTGGGCGGCCACGTGGTGTCCGAGGGTGACGTCATCTCCGTCGACGGTACGACCGGCCGCGTCTACCTCGGCGAGGTGCCCGTGCAGCCCTCGCCGGTGGTGCAGTACTTCGAGGGCACCCTCGACCCCCAGGCCGACCCGCTGGTCTCGGCCGTGCACCGCATCCTCACGCACGCCGACGAGCGGCGCCGGCTGCGGGTGCGCACCAACGCCGACACCGGCGAGGACGCGGCCCGGGCCCGGCGCTTCGGCGCGCAGGGCATCGGCCTGTGCCGCACCGAGCACATGTTCCTCGGCGAGCGCCGCGCGCTCGTGGAGCGGCTGATCCTGGCCCGCACCACCGAGCAGCGCGAGGCCGCGCTGGCGGAGCTGCTGCCGCTGCAGCGCGAGGACTTCACGGAGCTGTTCCGCGAGATGGCCGGACTGCCTGTGACGGTACGACTCATCGATCCGCCGCTGCACGAGTTCCTGCCGCCGCTGGAGGACCTCGCGGTGAAGGTGGCCGTGGCCGAGGAGCGCGGCGAGGACCCCGGCCACGACCGGGACCTGCTCGACGCCGTGCGCCGCATGCACGAGGAGAACCCGATGCTGGGCCTGCGCGGCGTGCGCCTCGGCCTGGTCATCCCGGGCCTGTTCGCGATGCAGGTGCGCGCGATCGTCGAGGCGGCCGCGGCCGTGCCGGACGCCCACCCGGAGATCATGGTGCCGCTGGTCGGCGCCGTGCAGGAGCTCGAGACGATCCGCGCCGAGGCCGAGAAGATCATCGGCGAGTTCGCCGTCGACGTGAAGATCGGCACCATGATCGAGGTGCCCCGGGCCGCGCTCACCGCGGGCGACATCGCCCAGGCCGCGGACTTCTTCTCGTTCGGCACCAACGACCTGACCCAGATGGGCTGGGGGTTCTCCCGCGACGACGTCGAAGGAGCCTTCTTCTGGCGGTACCTGGAGCTGGGCATCTTCGGCGTCTCGCCGTTCGAGTCCATCGACCGCGACGGGGTGGGCCGGCTGGTCCGCATCGCGGTCGACGAGGGCCGGGCGGCCCGGCCCGAACTGCACTTCGGGGTGTGCGGCGAGCACGGCGGCGACCCCGACTCCGTGCACTTCTTCCACGAGGTGGGCCTGGACTACGTGTCCTGCTCCCCGTTCCGCGTGCCGGTCGCCCGCCTGGAGGCCGGGCGCGCGGCCATCGAGACCACCGGTTCCGACTCCCGATGACGTGGGTCGGCGGCAGGTGACAGTTCACCGGGTTTCGAGTCCCCGGTGAGCACTGAGAAGGCCGGGGCAACGGCGCCCCGGCCTTCTTCTCATGTGCGGCGGACTCAGACTTCCATCTCGTCCTCGACGCGGGACAGCTGGTGGCGGGCGAGCGCCAGGTTCGCGCGCTGCCGGTTGAGGGCCAGGTAGAGGAACAGCCCCTTGCCCGAGCGGCCGGTGACCGGGCGGATCAGGTGGTACTGGTTCGCCAGCGTGATGAGGATGTCCTCGATGCCCTCCTTGAGGTTCAGCATCTCGATCGTGCGCATCTTGGCCCGCACCACGTCCGTGTTGCCGGCCGCGGCGACGGTCAGGTCGAGGTCCTTGGACCCGCCGAGCACACCGAGCGCCATCCCGCTGTTGTAGTCGACGAGCGCGACGCCGACGGCGCCGTCGATCTGCATGAGTTCCTTGAGCGCAGTCTCCATGTCCGCCATGGCTACCTCCGAGAGTTTTCTACTAGTAGGGGAAGTGGGGGAAGGTTCGGTACTTCGTCTGGTTCTGCGGTGCATGCCACCGCCCCGGCTCACCATGCCGCCGGCTCCGGCACGGACTTTGCGAAGCTCAGCGCGGCGTCGGCCATCACCCGGGACACCACCGCGATCGCCCGGCGCGCCTCGTGGTGCAGCCGGGCCACGTTCGCGTCGGGGCGGGCCATCAGCACCAGCACCGCGCCGTGGCCGGCCATGTACATGGCGACGTGCCCGCCTGTGCTGCTGATGAGCACCTCCTGAAAGTCCTGGTGGCCGGCGCTGTCGGCGATGCGCTGACTCACACCGAGGCAGGCCGCCGAGAGGGCCGCGACCCCCTCGACCGCGAGCGCGTGGGCGTCCTCGGCGATGAGCAGGCCGTCCGTGCTGGCGACCAGGCACCCGGTGATCTCGGGCACCGTCCGTCGCAGCCGGCTGAGCTCCGCCAGTAATTCGCCGCGCAGCTCCGCGTCGGTCCTCATCGAGTCGTCTCCTCCCTTCCGCCGCGGCCGGGCCGGTGGGCCCTACCGCAGCGCCAGCAACGCCGCGCGAATCCGTCTCAGCAGCGACTCGTCCGGCGACTTGTCGATCGCCCCCGGCAGTACCGCCAGCGCGCTGACCCCCGCCGGCAGTTCCCGGCGCGCCGGGGAGGGCGCCGCTTCCTCGAACGTGAAGGTGCCGGGGACGCGCTGGGGCAGCACCTCCTTCGGCGGAGGCTCGGGGGGTGTCTCGTGCGGTACCGGTGCGACGGCTCTGACCGGCGGCGCCTCCGCCGGAGTCTCCGGCACTGAGACCAGCCCCGCCGCCGCCAGCCGGCGCACGTCCAGCGTCACGGCGTAGGCCGAGCGTCCCAGCAGGCCGGCCAGCTCCTGCGGGGTGCGCTGCCCGTCCGCGTGCAGGACGATCTCCCACTGCAGGCCGGACAGCAGCACCCGGTCGAGTCCCGGTCGCAGGACCGGCACGACCGGTGCGAGGTCGGTTGCTTCGGAGGGGTGCACCTCGTCGAGCATGCGCCGCTGGCGGGCGACGTGGTCGCACACCTGGTCCGCCGTCACGGTGCCCTCGGCGCCGAGCCAGTGCTCGATGCCCTCGTCGAAGCGCAGCTCGGCCCGGGCGGTGCTGAGCACGAAGAAGGCCGCGTCGTAGAGCGCCTGCAGCGCGCAGAGCTCGATCTCGGCCACGGTGACGTGCCCGCCCTCGACGAGCGCGCGGGCGGGCCGGGACGGGATGGTCTCCCACACCCGCTCCTCGACCTTGCCGCACGCGGTGAGCAGCCGGTCGACGCTCGGCGCGGCCGGCGACTCGCAGCCGTTGACCAGGCCGCCGCGCAGGAAGATGACGCCGCCGGGCTCGCCGCGCACGGTCAGCGCGCCAGTCGCGCCCTGCGCCGCGAGCTGGCCGAGGGCCTTGACGGGTGAGGTGCCCCGCGGGAACTGGGGCTGCTTGCCCGGGGTGCTCGCCTTCGCCCCTGATGCGACCGCGTTCACGCGAGGTCGTCGGCGAGCGAGCGGACCCGGCGGCGGGCCATGGCCAGATTCCCCTCGTTGCGGTCGAGCCAGACGTAGAGCACGAGGCGGGAGTCGAAGCTGGTGCGTACCGGCCGGATGAGGTGGTACGCGGCCGATGTGCTGATGATGACGTCCTCCACCGAGTCGCCCGGGACCGCCGGGGCATAGGCCGCGGTCTGCATGGCTGCATGGATCACGCTCGCCGTGCCCAGGGCGGCGGCGGTGGGATCGGCGTGGGGTGCGATGTGCTCCTGGCCGCCCTCCAGCCCGAGTGTCTGGCCGGTGGTGTAGTCGATGAGGCTGGCCCCGATCGCGCCCCGGATGGACATGGCACGGCGGAGACATTCATCGATAGCAGGCAACACTTGCTCCTGGTTTCGCGGCTTAGCAGGACGCGCGGGTACGGCGGAAGCACGGCGCGTTCACGGCAAATTACCCCGCAGTCATCGATCCACTACTCCGTGCTTCGGCTATGAACCGCTGACTGATCGGTCTTTGAATTTTGCAATTTGCACGTTTGGCCCCCAGGAGGGCCGGAAACGTACTAAGCTGCCCAACCCCCCGCCGCAGCGGACGGCTGCGACGGCCCTCCGCTCGGCGTAAGGTGAGTCCCCACGCAAGGCGGAGGTGTGTATGGGGAGTCGTTGGTACGCGCTGATCGTGGACGCCATCGACCCGGAGCGCCTGGCCCGCTGGTGGGCCGAGGTGCTCGACCACCGCGTCGAGAGCGTCGCCCCGCACGAGGTCGTGATCGGCCCGGCCGTCGACGGCCATCCCCGCATCGTCTTCACCCTGCAGCACCACGAGGAGCGGGCCCGCAACCGCCTGCACCTCGACCTGCGCCCCGACGACCTCGACGCCGAGCTCGAGCGGCTGGTGAACATGGGCGCCCGGCACGTGGATCTCGGTGAGCCCGAGCATGCCGCCTGGGTGGTGCTCGCCGACCCCGAGGGCAACGAATTTTGCATCATCCGGCCAAACCGATGACCTTCGCAAAAACCTACCGGCTGGCCATCGCGGCCGGGCTGGGCCTGCTCACGGTGGGCGTGGGCGCGTTCGCGCTCTACTCCGTGCGCCAGGTGCTCGTCCAGGTGATCATCGCGCTCTTCGTCGCGGTCAGTCTCGATCCGGCGGTACGGCTGCTGATCCGCCACGGCGTGCGCCGCTCGATCGCCGTCGCCGTCATCGGGGCGCTGGTCCTGGCGATCCTCGCCGGTTTCGTGTGGTCGCTGGTGCCCCCGCTCGTCGGGCAGGCCGGCGACCTGCTCGCCAACATCCCCCACTACCAGCAGGAACTGCAGGACCGCTCGCGCACCTACCAGGAGATCGCCGACCGGTACGGGCTGACCGAACGGCTCACCGAGTTCGCCAAGACGCTGCCGGCCAAGGTCGGCGGGGGCGCGCTCGGGGTCCTCACCGGCGTCTTCAGCGCGCTGCTCAACGTGCTGCTGGTGACCGTGCTGACCGTCTACTTCATGGCCGACCTGCCGCGCATCCGCCGCGGCCTGGTCCGGCTGGTCCCGCGGGCGAACCGGCCCCGGGCCGCGCAGGCGATCAACGTCGTCGTCGACAAGGTCGGCGGCTACATGATCGGCAACCTGATCATCAGCCTCTTCGCCGGGGTGTCGTCGTTCGTCTGCCTCTTCGCGCTCGGCGTGCCCTTCGCGCTGCCGCTGGCCGTGTGGGTCGCGCTCACCGACCTCATCCCGATGATCGGCGCCACCGTCGGGGCGGCCGGCTGCTGCGTCGTCGCGCTGGTCACCGGCGACCTGACGTCCACGGTCGTGCTGATCGTGTTCTTCGTCGCGTACCAGCAGGTCGAGAACTACCTCATCGCGCCGCGCGTGCTGCGCAACACGGTGGACCTGTCCTCGGTCGCCGTCCTGCTCGCCGCGCTCACCGGCGGCGCGATCCTCGGCGTCGTCGGGGCACTCATGTCCATCCCGATCGTCGCGGCCGTCAAGGTGCTCATGACCCCGATGGTCGAGGCGCTGAACGAGCCCCCCGCCCGCGAGCCCCCCCGCCGAGCCACCGGTGCCGATCCCGGAGCCCAGGGGTGAGGACTCTTCTAAGCTCGAATCGTGACCTCCGCAGATGCCGACCGCTTCGTGCCCGAGTCGGAGAAGGACACCGTCACCACATCGGCCGACAACGGCCGGACACCCTTCCAGCGCGACCGCGCGCGGGTGCTGCACTCCGCGGGCTTCCGCCGGCTGGCCGCCAAGACCCAGGTGCACACGGCCGGCACCGACGCCTTCCTGCGGACCCGGCTCACCCACTCGCTGGAGGTCGCCCAGATCGGCCGGGAGATGGGGGCCCGCCTCGGCTGCGACCCGGACGTGGTCGACACCGCCGGGCTCGCACACGATCTCGGCCACCCGCCGTTCGGGCACAACGGCGAGGACGCCCTCGACGCCGTCTCCGGCCCGTGCGGGGGCTTCGAGGGCAACGCGCAGACACTGCGGGTGCTGACCCGGCTGGAGGCCAAGGTGCCCGGGGCCGGGCTCAACCTGACCCGGGCCGCGCTGGACGCGGTGTCGAAGTACCCATGGTTCCGCGAGGAGGGCCGGCGCAAGTTCGGCGTGTACCCGGACGACGCCGCCGTCTTCGCGTGGCTGCGAGCCGAGGCCGGGCCGGGCCGCTGCCTCGAGGCGCAGGTGATGGACTGGGCCGACGACGTCGCCTACTCCGTGCACGACCTCGAGGACGGGATTCACGGGGGGTACGTCCACCTCGCCCCGCTGCGCGTCGACGCCGCCGAGCGCGGGGCCCTGTGCGCCGACGTGGCCGCCGCGTACTCCCACGAGTCCGCCGCCGACCTCGAGGCCATCCTGCTCGACCTGCTCGCCGACCCAGTGTTCGAGCCGCTGGACGACTACGACGGCAGCCACCCCGCGCAGATCGCCCTCAAGCGGATGACGAGCGTGCTGACCGGCCGGTTCGCGGCCGCGGCGGTCGCGGCGACCCGGGAGCGCCACGGCCCGGCCCCGCTGCGCCGCTACGCCGCCGACCTGCTCGTGCCGCCCCTGGTGCGCGCGCACTGCGCCCTGCTCAAGGGCATCGCGCTGCGGTACGTCATGCGCAGGCCGGGTTCTTCGCAGCGGTACGCCGACGAGGTACACCTGCTGCAGTCGCTCGTCGCCGCGCTGCTGGAGCGCGGCCCGGACGCGCTCGACCCGGTCTTCGCGCCGATGTGGCGCGCCGCGCCCGACGACGCGGCCCGGCTCCGCGTGGTGATCGACCAGGTGGCGAGCCTGACCGACCAGTCCGCCGTGGCGTGGCACGCGCGTCTCGCTGCTTCGTGACACGCGCGTCTCGCCACTTCGTGACACGCGCGTCTCGCTGCTTCGTGACACGCGCGTCTCGCCACTTCGTGACAGGCTTGACGTATGGCTGACGAGCGCACGTTTGTGATTGTCGGAGCGAGCCTGACCGGTGCGAAGGCGGCGGAGACGCTGCGCGCCGACGGCTTCACCGGCAGGATCATCCTGATCGGCGAGGAGACCGAGCGCCCCTACGAGCGCCCTCCGCTGTCCAAGGACCACCTGCACGGCAAGGAAGGCGCCCGGGAGAAGGCGTTCGTCCACAAGCCCGGCTGGTACGCGGAGCACGACGTCGACCTGCGCCTCGCCACCCGGGTCACCCACCTGAACCCGGCGACGCATGTTGTTGTTCTGGACGGCGTCGACGAGCTGCACTACGACAGGCTCCTGCTCGCGACGGGCTCGCGGGTGCGCACCCTGGACGTGCCTGGACATGCTTTGCACGGCGTCCGCTACCTGCGCACCCTCGACGAGTCCGACGCGCTGCTGGAGCACCTGCGCACGGCCGCGAACGTCGTCGTCATCGGCGCGGGCTGGATCGGCCTGGAGACCGCCGCCGCGGCCCGCCACCACGGCGCGAACGTGACCGTGGTCGAGCAGGCCTCCCTGCCGCTGCAGAAGGTCCTCGGCGACGAGGTGGCGGCGGTCTTCCGTGATCTGCACGAGGCCCACGGCGTCACGTTCCGCTTCGGTACCGGCGTCGCCTCCTTCGGCGGAACCGGCGCGCTCTCGTCGGTGGTGCTCACCGACGGCACCGAACTGCCCGCGGACGTGGCCGTCGTCGGCATCGGCATCCAGCCGAACACCGAGCTGGCCGTGGACGGCGGCCTGGCGGTGGACAACGGCGTGCTCGTCTCCGCGGGCCTGGCGACCTCGGCCCCCGACGTCTACGCCGCGGGCGACGTGGTGAACCTGGACCACCCACTGCTGGGCCGACGCGTGCGGGTCGAGCACTGGGCGAACGCGCTGAACGGCGGCAAGGCGGCGGGGAAGGCCCTGCTGGGTACGGAGGAGGTCGTGTACGACCGGGTGCCGTACTTCTTCTCGGACCAGTACGACCTCGGGATGGAGTACAGCGGCTTCGCGGTGCCGGGGGAGTACGACACCGTGGTGTTCCGCGGCGACCCGGCCATCCGCGACGGGAAGGCGCCGGAGTTCATCGCCTTCTGGGTCAAGGACGGGCGCGTGCTGGCGGGCATGAACGCGAACGTCTGGGACGTGACCGACCCGATCCAGGCGCTGGTCCGGGCCGGCTACAAGGGCACCGCGGTCGACCTGGCCAAGCTCGCCGACCCCGACGTTCCGCTGGATCAGCTGCTCGACTGAGGCTCCGCGCCTGCCCGCTCTCGCACGATGGCTGGCGGGCCGGCCGGCGATCTTCACCGGCGGCGCACGGGTTCCGCACATGGCGTCGTTAGGGTTCGCGGGGTGGAGCGACTGCGAGGTCTGTGGGCCTGCCTCATCGGGTTCGCCGTGCTGGCTGTGCTCGTGCTGTACCTCAACCCGATCACCGACCAGCGGCAGTGCCCGAACTGGGGCGGCAACGGCAACGCCAGCGCGTTCCGGGACGATCGCTGGGACCTCTACCTGCCGCTGCTCTGCACCGTCTGGCTGGCCGCCGTCATCGTCGAGCAGGCGCTGCCGTCCGCGCGCCGCTCGGAGACCAGGGGCGCCCGAGCGCTGGCAGCGGTATTGATCACGGTCGGCGTCGGCTGCTGCGGTGTGGGGCCGCTGCTGGTGGTGTGCCGGTAGGCTCAGAGCGTAATCACCGGGGGCCGCAGCGCGGCTACCGTGAGTGTGCGGGGCAGTGTCCGGTCGGGCCCTGCAACTACCATGACCAGCGGCTCTTTCGACGGCGCATGATCATGATCGGTTAGGTGGCGCTGGGTACGCTGGTGGGGAAATCGGAACAACGCCCGCCGACGACTAGAACTCTTCCCAGGTAGCCGGGTCCTGTTTGACGGGCATCTGGGCAACGGAGTCGACGACGGCCAGGTCGGCCGCGGAGAGCTCGAACCCGAACAGGTCGGCATTCGCGCGCTGCCGCGAGGGGTCCGACGAGTGCGGGACGACGGTGACCTGGCGCTGGAGCAGCCAGCGCAGCACGACCTGAGCGGGGGTGACGCCAAGCCGATCGGCCACAGCCACGATCCCGGAGTCTTCGAGCACGCCGGTGTTGCGCTCGAGCGGGCTCCACGCCTGCACCACGGTGCCCTTGCCCTGCACGGTGCTGACGATCTCGGCCCGCGCGTGCGACGGAGAGACCTGGAGCTGATCGACGGCGGGGACGATGCCGGTCGCGGCGACCACGGCGTCGATGTGCTCGGGGAGGAAGTTGGAGACGCCGAGCGAGCGGATGAGGCCCTCGCGGTGCAGCTCGGCCATCTCGGCGTACGAGTCCACGTAGCGGCCGACGGCCGGCAGGGGCCAGTGGATGAGGTACAGGTCTACGTGGTCCAGGCCGAGGCGCTCGAGCGAGGCTTCGAGCGCGGCGCGGGTGGAGCCGCGGCCCTGGTCGGCGCCGCGGAGCTTGGTGGTGATGAAGAGGTCGGCCCGGCCGAGGCCGGATTCACGCACGGCGGCGCCGACGGCGTCCTCGTTGCCGTAGGACGCGGCGGTGTCGAGCAGGCGGTAGCCCGACGCTATGGCGGCGAGGATGGCTTCGGTGGCTGGGCGGCCCTGGAGGGGGTAGGTGCCGTAGCCGACGACCGGCATCTCGTGGCCGGAGTTCAGGGTTACGGTCGGGATCTTCATGATTCAACCCTACGCACGCGGTCGCGCCGGGCGGCGCGCGAAGCGGGTCGCGCCGAGCGAAGCCGGTTGCGCCGGGCGGCGCGCGAAGCGGGTCGCGCCGAGCGAAGCCGGTCGCGCCGAGCGGCGCGCGAAGCGCCTCACGGGCGGTGGGGCAAGGCGTCCACCAGCGCCGACAGGCCGTCCAGCAAGCGTGCCAAGCCGAACTCGAACAGCGCATCCAGCTCGTAGTCCACCGCATCCGGGCCGAGGGCGGCAAGTCGGGAAAAAGCCGGAAACGCGCCCGTTGCGGTGATTTGGGCGAAGCGTGCCTCCTGGGCCGTGAACCACTCCACGTTGTCCACGCCCGTGTCCTGTTCCGCGTTCGCCTCCCACTCCAGGTTCACCGCGGTACCGCGAACGTGGTTGGCCAGCATCATCGTGGCGTGCATGGCCACCGGCAGCGCCAGGCCCGCCCGTTCCAGCGCGGCCAGGCACCACTCCGTGTGCGCCATCGCCCGCATGGCCATCGGGGGACGCGTGAACGACATGACCTCCGCGACCCACGGATGGCGGCGGTACACCCCCCACTGCAACCGCGCCGAGATCGTCAAGTGAGCCCGCCAGCCCGCGGCCCGACCGGCGGAGTCCGGCAGCGGCGCCTCGCCGAAGGCCGCGTCCGTCATGAGCAGCAGCAGCTCCTCCTTGTTCGTGACGTGCCGGTACAGCGTCATCGTCGGTATCCCGAGCGCGGCCGCCAGCCGCCGCATCGACAGCGCGGCCAGCCCGTCGGTGTCGGCCAGCCGGATCGCGGTCGAGACGAGGCGGTCGGAGTCCGCCGCCGGACCCGCCGCGGGGGAGCGAGGGCGGCGCGCCACCACGGTGCCGATGCCCGGCTGCGGCTCGACCAGGCCCTCCTGCCGCAGCGCGGTCAGCGCCTTGGTCGCGGTCGCCATGGCCACCCCGTACGTCCGCATCAGCTCGCGCGTCGAGGGCACGCGGTCGCCTGGACGCAGGTCGCCCGCGGCGATGGCGGCCCGAATCCGGGCGACGATCCTCAGGTAGGGGGGCACTAGTGCACACCCTACCGCCGTGCACGCGTCGTTGAGCGCCCCGTGGCGGTGTTCGTACGGTGTACGCATGACACGGGTTCTGATCTCCGGCGCGAGCGTCGCCGGCAATGCCGCCGCCGCGCTGCTGGCCCGGCGGGGGTGCGCGGTGACGGTGGTCGAGCGGGCGCCGGCGATCCGCACGGGCGGGTACGCGATCGACATCCGCGGCGTCGCGCTCGAGGTCGCCGAGCGCATGGGAGTGGCGGCGAAGGCCCGTGCGCACGGTACCGACACCGAAGGCACGAGCTTCGTCGACGCCGCCGGCAAACGCATCGCCACGCTGCCGCTCGGTTTCGGGGTGCTCGACCCCGCCGACATCGAGATCATGAAGGGCGATCTCACCCGGCTGCTGCACGCCGAGGTCCCCGCGGGCGTCGAGTGGATCTTCGGCGACACGATCGAGGAGATCGCCGGGGATCGGGTCACGTTCCGTCACGCCCCGCCCCGGCGGTTCGACTACATCATCGGGGCGGACGGCATCCACTCGCGCGTCCGGGAGCTCGTGTTCGGGCCGTCGCGGCAGTACCTGCACCACCTCGGCAGCAGCAGTGCGGTCTTCACGGCCCCGAACGAGCTGGGCATCGAGCGCTGGCAGCTGGTGCACTCGATGCCGGGCCGCGTCGTCAGCGTCAAGACCGACAAGGGCTCGGAAACGGTGAAGGTGACGCTGCTGTACGGCGGCCCGATGCCCTCCCGCGACCGCGCCGAGCGCCTGAGCGCCATCGAGACCGCGTTTCAGGGCTCGGGCTGGGTCGTGCCGCGGCTGCTCGAGCTGATGCGGGCCGCTCCGGACCTGTACGTGGCCCCGAACGCCCAGGTCAGGATGCCCGGCTGGACGGCCGGTCGGGTCGCGCTGGTGGGCGACGCCGGCTACGCGCCCTCCTCGCTGACGGGCCAGGGCACCGGCATGGCGCTCGTGGGGGCGTACGTGCTCGCGGCGAATCTGCACGATCTGCCCGCATATGACCGTCAGATGCGCGGCTTCGTCGACGCCAACCACAAGGCCGCGCTCGCCCCGGCCCGCGGCTTCGCGCCGAAGTCCGAGCTGGCCGTGAAGCTGCAGAACCTGAGCATCCGCATGCTGCCGTACCTGCCGGGCAAAGGCCTGATGATCGCCGCGATGACCCGCGAGGCCCGGCGCGCCGCGGGGGCTCTGCGACTGCCCGCGGCAATCTCGTGACGCCGAAAGGGTTTACTTCAGATCCGGTTTGATGCGTCGATGTAAGGATGCAAGGTCGGCCGGATGCGGGTAGGCGAGCGATGCGTGATCGAGACGCGGCGATGGACGCGATCCGCTCGGTGTACCGCATCACGGGCCGCATCAACACCGGCACCACGCTGGCCGAGACCCTGCAGCTCATCGTGGACGCCGTCGTCGACGGGACCGGGTTCGCCGTCGCCGTGGTCAACTACCTGCACCCGGAGGGCGAGTACGAGGCGATCGCGCTGGCCGGCTCGGAGGAGGCGCGCGCGACGCTGCTCGGGACGCGGTACCCGGCGGCGGAGCTCGACGAGTACCTCGGGCGCACGGAGGCGTGGGGGCAGCTGCGGTACCTCCCGCACGAGCGGCACAGCGATCACATCCACTCCTGGGTGCCCGACGCCGCGCCCGGCTTCGAGGACGTGCCCGAGGAGGAGCGCTGGCACCCGCTCGACGCCCTGTTCGCCCCGCTGCGGGCGCCCGACGGCGAGCTGGTCGGCATCCTCGGCGTCGACCTGCCCACCGACGGCCGACGGCCCGGGCCGCCGCAGCGCGAGCTGCTGGAGATGCTCGCCGCGCAGGCCGGCATCGCGATCAACAACGCCAATCTGGTCGAGGCCCTGCAGCGGGAGCGCCGTCACCTCGCCGCCAGTGAGGAGGCCTTCCGGCTGGCCTTCACGGGCGCTGGTACGGGCATGTGCATGCTCGGCCTCGACGGCGCCACCCAGGCCCGGATGACCCGCGTCAACCCCGCCCTGTGCGAGCTGCTCGGCCGCACCGAGGCGGAGCTGCTCGAGCTGCGCATCGCCGACCTCATGCACCCGGACGACCTCGACCTGGCCCGGCTCGCCTTCGCCGTCGCGACCACGGGCAAGGGCACCCAGGTGCGCGACTACGAGATCCGCTGCGTGCGCGGCGACGGCACGGTGATCTGGGTCGCCACGACGCTGTCCATCGTGGCCGGTCCGCCCGCCTTCGGCATCCTGCAGGTCCAGGACATCACCGAGCGCAAGGCGGCCGAGGCCGACCTGGTACGCCGGGCGTCCCGGGACCCGCTCACGGGCCTGGCCAACCGCGACGCGCTGGCCGCGCCGCTCGCCGCCGCGGTCCGCCGGGCCCGGTCCGGGCACGGTGTCGGGGCGCTGCTCTTCTGCGACCTCGACGACTTCAAGACGGTCAACGACACGCTCGGTCACGACGCCGGGGACGCGGTGCTCGTCGCCGTGGCCCAGCGGCTGTGCGCGCTCGTCCGGCCCGGCGACACCGTGGCCCGCCTCGGCGGCGACGAGTTCGTGGTGCTCGCCACCGACCTGCCCGGCACCGACGCGGCCGGCCTGGCCGCGCTCGTCGACCGGGTCGAGCGGGCCGTCTCGGCGCCGGTGGTGCACGACGGGCACGTGCTGCGGGTGCGGGTCAGCGTCGGGGCGGCCGTGATCGATGACACGGTGCTCGATGCCGGGGCCGCCCTGCGCCTGGCGGATCGGGCGATGTACCAGGTCAAGGGCGCTCGGCACGGGCGCGGGATGACCGATCGTGTGACAGCGCACGGTGAGCGTTCCGGTGCGCCGGGTGGGATCCCGTTGCTGTGGCTGGCCGAGTCCTGAAGTCCCCGTTACTGTCGGGTGGTCTGCCACGGGCGACGCGCCCCGAAAATGCGGGGCCACCGGGCAGGCGCCGTCGAGTCGCGACGCTCACTTCGGTGTCGCGAGCCGGGGACCCATCGCAGTCCTTGGGGTGTATCCGTGACCGAGTCACGGTAGGGCGAATCCTCCCGTCCGAACCCGTCAGCTAACCCGGTAGGCGGCACCGGAAGGAGAACTTCTCGTGCTCGTCGACGCCCTGTGTCGTCTTTCCCTCGGACGGGTGATCGCCAGGACCTGACCTGGCCCGTGTCCACCCGCTGACCGTTCGCCTCGCCGCCGCGCGATCCCTTTCGCACCACGGGATCGTGCCGATGGCGTGCGCCCGCATCCGTCTGAGGAATGATCTTGCTGAAACCTTTACCGCGCCAATTCCAGCCGCGCCACCGCCGATCACTGCTGGCCGTCAAGCCCGTGGCCGTGTCCGCCGTCGTCCTGTCCGCCACCCTGCTCGCGTCCGGCTCGGCCGGCCACTCCGCCTCCGCCGGCGCGCCACGCCCGCCGGTCGCCGCGCCCGCCGCACCCGCGCCGCTGTACACCGAGGACACCTCGCTCGTGCTGTCCTCGCTCGACGGGCAGGCCGCACTCTCCGACGCGCCCGCCCCCGTCCCCCCGCCCCCGCCCGCCCTGCCGCGGCCGGTCGCCGGGCTGAACCAGACCCAGATGAACAACGCGGCCGCGATCGTCCGGCAGGGCCGCGCCCAGGGCGTGCCCGAGAAGGGGCTCGTCGTGGCGGTCGCCACCGCGATGCAGGAGAGCGACCTCTACAACGTCGCCAGCCCGGCCGTCCCGTCCTCGATGAAGCTGCCGCACGACGCCGTCTCGACCGACCACGACTCGGTCGGGCTGTTCCAGCAGCGCGCGAGCCAGGGCTGGGGCAGCGTGCCCGAGCTCATGAACCCGGCGCACTCGGCCGCGCTGTTCTACTCGGCGCTCGCCCGGGTGTCGGGCTGGCAGAGCATGAGCGTCACGGCCGCGGCCCAGGCGGTGCAGCGCTCCGCGTACCCGGGGGCGTACCAGAAGCACGCCGGCCGGGCCGCGGAGGTCGTCGCCGCGATCGCCTGAGCCGCTCAGCGAACGGGATCGATGGTCCACTCGTCCTCGTGGTCGGCCAGGTGTACCGTGCCGGCGGTTCCGCCCGGCGTCAACGTGACCTCGATGCCGGGCCGGGGCCGGCCCTCGGGCGGCGGCACGTACGCGTAGCGGTTGAGGACCAGCACCGTGGCCCACCGCTGCCGGGTGCGGTCGAAGACCCGGTCCATGCCGATCAGCGCCATGCCGGCCGGCGTGTCCGTGACGTATCCCGGCACGGGCACCGGCCGGCGCGCGTTCGTGACGAGCTGTTCGGCGACGTGGCGCCACACGGCCCGGTCCTGCGCCGCCGAGCCGGGCGTGATCCCCTCCACGCTGGCGTACGCGTCCGGCGCCCACTGCCACAGCAGCCCGCTGCGCTGGGGGTGGGCCTGTTCGCTGTACCACTGCGCCGGACGCCCGCCGAGGGAGTCCGCGGGTTCGAGGAGCATCGCCGGCTCGTCCGCCTTCGTGGCCGGGTCGAGGAAGCGCGGCACGAACCCGGGCGCGTAGAGCGAGATCGTGAAGTCGGTGGTCGCGGGCTGGTCGGCGTACCGCTCGGACTGCCGCGCCGCCCACAGCGACGGGTTCGGGTCGGCCGCGACCCCGTCCGGCAGCCAGCCCGGCCGCAGCCGCAGGACCAGCACCGGATCGAACCCGCCGACCCCGGCCCCCGCGTCTGACGCGTCCGCCGCCCCGGACGCGCCGGGCACCGGCTCGCCCCCCGGCCACCCCGGCAGCGCGACGGCCGCCCCGGCGACCAGCGCCAGCACCGCCGCGGCCACCGCCCCGCTCGCGGCCCGCCGCCGGCGCCGCCCATCGGTCACCACCCGCCCCAGGTCGACGCGCGAGGCCGGGGCCGCGCCGCCGTCGCGCATGAGGACCCGCAGGCCCTCCTCCCAGTCGTTCACCGTGCCCTCCCCGCGTGCTCGGTGGTGTCCTCGAGCAGCCGCCGCATCGTGGCGAGCGCCGCCGAGGTCTGACTCTTGACCGTGCCGGGCGCGCAGCGCATTGCCAGCGCCGTCTGCTCGACGGACATGTCATAAAAGAACCGCAGCACCAGTACCGCCCGCTGCCGGTCGGGCAGCCGCGCCATCGCCTGCCGCAGCTCGAGCCCGGCGGGGATGCCCTGCAGTGCGACGTCCTCGGCGGGCCGCTCCGGCACCCGGTCCACGAGCGACACGCGCGCGGACCAGCCGCGCCGCCGCTCGTCGATGAACCGGTGCACCAGGACTGTGCGCACGTACGCGTCGATGTTCTCGGCCCGCCGGACCCTCCGCCAGCGCACGTAGACGTCGGTCAGCGCGCGCTGCACGATGTCGTCCCCGCGCGTCCAGTCGCCGCAGAGCAGGTACGCCGCCCGCCGCAGCCCGGGCAGCCGCACCCGCACGAACTCGTGAAACTCTTGCTCGACGGCATTCGCCATGGTCGCTGCCTCCCCGCTTCACCCCTTAGGCGTACGCGGGCCTCGCCCCGGTTCGCCGGAACCGAAGATTCCGTGTGCCAGGTGTTTTGTTGCGGCGGGCCGGCGGGTCTCAGCAGGCAGCGGCGGTCGCGTTCAGCGCGCAGCGGCGGTTGCGCTCCGGCGCGCAGCGGCGGTTGCGCTCGGCGCCGAGTGGCGGTTGCGCTCGGCGCCGAGCGGCGGTTGCGCTCGGTGTGGAGTCGCAGTCGGGCTCAGCGTGGGGTGGCGGTCGCGCGGCGGGCCAGCGCGACGAGCTCGGCGACGGCCGTGGGGGAGGGTGACGCGAGGTCGAGCGCGAGCAGCGCCTGGGAGAGCAGCTCCTCGGCCTGACGCCGGCACCAGTCGCGGGCGCCCGACTGCTCGATCGTCTTCGCGGCGCGCTCCACGTCCGCGTCGCTGAGCCGGGCCCGGCCCTCGAAGAGCGCGGCCAGCTCGTCGGCCCCGGCCGCGATCGCCGCGGCCACCGGCAGCGACCGCCGCCGCCGGCGCAGGTCGGGCCCGATGCCGCCGCGCTCGCCCCAGATGCCCAGGAGGTCCTCGGTGAACTGCACCGCGAGGCCCAGCCGCACGCCGAACAGCCGCAGCCGCTCCACCTGCGCCGGGTCCCCGCCGCCGGCCACCGCGCCGAGGGCACAGGCGGCGCCGAACAGCGCACCGGTGCGCTGCTCGACCATGGCCAGGCAGTCGCGCAGGAGATCGGTCCGCTCCTCGCCGCCGCCCACCGGGGCCGGCTGCGTGCGGGCCAGGGGCGGGGTGTCGCGAAGGGCCAGGGAGGCGTGCTGCCCGTGCAGGAGCTCCTGCACCGCATCGCCGAGGATGCGCAGCATGGCCCGGTCGGGTCCGGGGCGGCCGGGGCGCTGGCGGGGGCGGGCGGGGCTGCTGTGGGTCGGGTCGCCGGTGGCGATCACGTCGAAGGCCAGGGCCAGCAGGGCCTCGCCGCCGAGGGAGGCGGGCTCGGCGCCGACCACGCTCCAGGCGGTGCCGTCGGGGTGCTCATCCACCAGGTCGCGGCGGATCGCGGACCAGTGGTGCATGAGCTCGACGGCGACCGCCGAGGGCACCGCGTCGTGGGGGTCGCCGCCGACCGCGTCCGCGCATACCAGGGTCACGGCGCTGCGAATCGAGGCGGCGGGGGCGTCCTCGCCGCCCCAGGTGCGGTGGTGCCAGCCCAGCTGCAGCTCGGCGACCTCCCGGGACGGCTCGGGCAGGCGCCCGATCGCCGTTCGCAGGGGCGGGTCGACCAGCCGGCCGGCCCAGCGCAGGACGTCGTCCGTGGTCCGCAGCACGATGACCACCGCGGTCGCACCACCCATCGCCAAAGAGGGAGCACGCAGCAGGTGCTCGAGATCGGGTTGTGCCGATGCGAGCTGCCGGCGCCCGTGAACCTGGTCAAGTATGCCGGGGTGGCCCGGCGCGCATGCCGGATTCCGCAATGGAGGGGCCGTGTGGCGAAGACCGCAGTCGCCCGTACGGTGCGTGTCGCGCCGAAATCCGCGTGTCGCCCGCCGGAGCGTGTCCCGGCCCCGCGGAGCCGCCGGTCCGCGCGTCGGCCGCTGAAGCGTGTGCCGGCCTCGGGGAGCCGTGATCCGCGTGTCGCCCGTCGTGGCCTGCGCGGGCCCGCGATCCGCGCGTCGGCCGCTGGAGCGTGTGCAGGCCCCGCGGGCCCGTGGCCGACCGGCGAGCGCGCCGGCTCCACTGTGGAGGGTGGCGGGTCGGAGGCCATAGGGCCTTATTGCCCCGGCCGGTGTCCGGGTGAGGTGCGGGTGAGGCGCCCGGCGAGGCGGTGGCGGCGCGCGAGTCGTAAATTGTCGTAGCCGCGAGGCAGGATGTATGACAGCGCGCAAGCCGGACTGGTGGGGAGGTGGCGGTTGGCCGGCAAGATCAAGGACGAGGACATCGCCCTGGTCCGGGAGCGCACGTCGATCGAGGACGTGATCTCCGAGCACGTCACGCTGCGGTCGGCGGGTGGCGGCAACCTCAAGGGGCTGTGCCCGTTCCACGACGAGAAGACCGCCTCGTTCAACGTCTCACCGACCCGCAACGTGTACTTCTGTCACGGCTGCGGCGCCGGCGGTGACGCGATCAAGTTCCTGATGGACCACGATCATCTCTCGTTCGTGGAGTCCGTCGAGCGGCTGGCGTCCAAGGCCGGGCTGCAGCTGCACTACGTCGAGTCCGGCAGCGCGCCGGTGCGGCCCAGTGGCCAGAAGCACCGGCTGATCGCCGCGCACGCCGAGGCCGCGCGCTTCTACGCCGCGCAGCTCGGCACGCCCGGGGCCCGCAAGGCGCGCGAGTTCCTGGCGCAGCGCGGGTTCAGCAAGGAGGCGGCCGAGCGCTACGGGTGCGGGTTCGCCCCGGAGGGCTGGGACAACCTGGCCAAGCACCTGCGGGTGCAGGGGTTCTCGGCGCAGGAGCTGACCACCGCCGGGCTGTGCCGCGAGGGGCGCTCCGGCGGGCTCATCGACCGGTTCCGGCGACGGCTCGTGTGGCCGATCAAGGACATCTCGGGCGAGGTGATCGGCTTCGGCGCGCGGAAGCTGTTCGACGACGATGACGGGCCGAAATACCTCAACACGCCCGAGACGCCGCTGTACAAGAAGTCGCACGTGCTCTACGGCATCGACCAGGCCAAGCGCGAGATCGCCAAGCAGAGCCGGGTCGTGATCGTCGAGGGGTACACCGACGTGATGGCCTGCCACCTGGCCGGCGTCCCGGTGGCCGTGGCGACCTGCGGCACCGCGTTCGGCGGCGACCACATCTCCGTGCTGCGGCGGCTGCTCATGGACGCCGACGGCTACGGCGGCGAGATCATCTTCACGTTCGACGGCGACGCGGCCGGGCAGAAGGCGGCGCTGCGCGCGTTCGAGGACGATCAGCGCTTCGTCGCCCAGACGTTCATCGCGGTCGGCCCGGACGGCATGGACCCCTGCGATCTGCGGCTGGCCAAGGGCGATGCGGCCGTGCGGGACCTGGTCGCCGACCGGCAGCCGCTGCTCGACTTCGCGCTGCGCTCGGTCATCCAGCGCTTCGACCTCGACACCGCCGAGGGCCGCGTCGGCGCACTGCGGGCCACCGCGCCGCTGGTCGCGAAGATCAAGGACCGGACGCTGCGGCCCGAATACGCGCGCAAGCTCGCCGGGGACCTCGGCATGGAGCTCGAGACGGTGCAGCGCTCGGTGGCCTCGGCGGCCAAGGGCGTCATCGACCCGATGCCGCCCACGCAGCAGCGCCGCGTGCTCGCCCCGGACAGCGCCGAGGCGCTGGTCGAGCGGGAGGCGCTGAAGCTCGCGCTGCAGCAGCCGGCGCTCGCCGGGCCGATGTTCGACGCGATCGGCCCGGAGACGTACACGCATCCGACCTACAGCGTCCTGCGCACCGCGGTGCTGGAGGCGGGCGGCGCCTCGAGCGCGACCGGCGGAGCGGTCTGGATCGAGCAGGTCCGCGAGGCCTGCCTGGACCTGGCCGCGGGCGCGATGGTGGCCGAGCTGGCGGTGGAACCACTGCGCCTGGACGGCGACCCGGACCCGCGCTACGTCGAGGTGACGATCAACCGCCTGCAGCTCATGGCGCTGAACCGCACGATCGGCGAGCTGAAGTCGAAGCTGCAGCGGATCAACCCGGTGAGCAGCGCTGACGAGCACCTGCGGCTGTTCAGCGAGCTGGTGTCGCTGGAGCAGCACGCCCGCGCCCTGCGCGATCGGGGTGCGAGTCGTTGGTGAGGCGCGGCTCGCGCGTTCCGGTGGCGAGGCGCGGGCCGTCGCGCGGAGGGGGCGCGCGGGTCGCGGTGTCGTGTCCGTGCGCCGCAAGATCGACGCGTGGGCTGGTTACGACGCGCCGGCCGGTGACGAGGCGCGGGTCGTCGCGCGGCTGGGGCGTGCTGCGGGTGGCGGTGCCGTGTCCGTGCGCTACGAGGTCGACGTGCGGGCTGGTTGCGACGCGCAGGCGGCTGGTTGCGACGCGCGGGCTGGTGGGGAGGCGTGGGCCGGTGAGCGGGTCGTCGGCGTGGCCGGGGATGTTCGGCGCCGGTTCCTTCGTTCTTGCCGCGGCGGGCCTGGCAGAGAGGCCCGCCAGGGCCGAACGGTGTCTGACGGGAGCAACGGTCCGGACCCCCGCGGACCTGAGTCATGAACTTCGGAAATGGGAGTATTAGCCGTGTTTGGCGTTTTCAAGCGGCGGAAGCTGCCGGCCGGGCGCCGGCCGAGTCTCGGGGCGGACGAGCGCGTCGTCGCGTGGGCGGGGGCCACCGGCGATGACGTCGTCGTGGTGACCAATCACGGGGTGTGGCTGCCGGGGGCCGGGGAGCGGCTCGGGTGGCACGAGATTCACAAGGCGACGTGGTCGGGGCGGCAACTCTCCGTGACCGCCGCTCGGGAGGTGCCGGTGGATGACGACGCGTACGCGGTGATGGAGGACCGGCCGCCGCTCGTCGTCACGCTGCTCGATCCCGATCGGGTGCCGGATCAGGTGCGGGTGCGGGTCAACAAGTCGATCGCGCACACGTCGCATCATCCGCTCGAGGAGATCACCGGGGTGAAGGGCGGGGTGCGCGTCGTGGGGCGGCGGGTGCCGGGCGTCAACGGGCTGCGGTGGACGGTGCGCTACGACGAGGGTCTCGATGCGGCCGCGCCCGGGGTGGCCGAGCACACGGCGGCGTTGGTGGCCTGGGCGAAGTCGGGCGTCGGCGTGGTCGCGTGAGCGGCGGCGGGCCGGGCGCGCGGCGAGTGTGACGACCGGAGTGTCGACGCGGCCGCGGCCCGGGGTGGCCGAGCACACGGCGGCGTTGGTGGCCTGGGCGAAGTCAGGTGTCGGCGTGGTCGCGTGAGCGGAGGCGGGCCAGGCGCACGGCTAGCGTGACGACCAGGGCGACGTCGAGGAACGCGCCCGGGACCTTGGTCTTCGTGGCCAGGCCGAGGCTGTCGGGCAGGGTCAGGAACGGCAGGGCGACGACGGCCACGTGCACGCCGGTGCGCAGGCGGCCGGTGAGCTGCGTCGCGGCCAGCACGGCGATGCCCGCGAGCGCGTACCAGGCGTAGAACACCGGTCCGAGCACCGCCGTGACGAGCAGTGCGAGGCCGGCCAGGGTCAGGACGGCGTTGTGGTCGGTCGATCGGCGCACGGCCCGCAGCCACAGCCAGAGCAGCAGGGCGGCGAGGACCACCAGGCCGATCGCGCGGGCGATCGCGACGGAGGTGCCGAACGCGCCCGGCAGGCCCGCGACCCGCAGGACGTATCCGACCGCCATCCCGACGCCACTCGGGATCGACAGCCATTGCACCAGCCCCGCCGTGGCTCCCAGCGCGCGCAGGAAGCCCAGGCCGTGGCCGGTCAGTGCGGCAAGAACAGCGTAGGTCGCCACCGTCGCCGCCACAAATGTCGTTCGCTTCCGAAGGGACAGCAGCAGCAGTACGGCGAACGGCGCCGCCACCAGCCCGGTCACCTTGACCGCGGCGGCCAGCCCGAACGCGATGCCGCCGAGCGTGGCCCGGCCGCGGGCCGCCAGCGCGAAGCCGGCGAGCGCGAACCCGGCCACCAGGATGTCGTTGTGCGCGCCGGATATCACGTGTACGAGCACCAGCGGGCTGGCCGCGAGCGCCGCGTTGCCGTCCGTGAACCGGTGCGCGGCCGCCACGCACAGCACCAGCCCGAGGACCGCGACCAGGCGGAACAGCCCGACGGCGACGAGCAGGTGCCCGTGTGCGGCCCAGGCCACGGCGCCGGAGATCGCGAACCACAGCGGGCCGTAGGGCGTCGGGGTGTCGCGCCACAGCGGCGGGACGTCCGACAGCCACGTGCAGGGCAGCGCCGACGGGCCGTGCTCGTAGAGGTTGATGCCGGCGTTGAAGAGCTGGCCCTGGCAGGCGTACGCGTACACGTCGAGGGCGCCCATGGGCGGGGCGACGAGCAGCGGCAGGCTCCACAGCGCGGCCGTCACGAGCAGGCTCCCCGGCTCGCCGCGCAGGTTCCACCAGGCGTAGGCGAGGATGCCCAGCGCCACGAACCAGACGCACACGCCCGTCACCCAGGCGGCGTCGTGGGTCCCGGGCCGGCCCGCCAGGTATCCGCTGAGCGCCAGCAGGGTTGAGGCCGCGAGCCCGAGCCATCGCACGAGGGGCATCGTAATCGCCGCGAAAATGTCGTACCCCGCCGCTATGGTCGGGTCGTGGTCGACGACGGGGCATTGATCGCGGCGAGCGGGCTGGTCAAACGGTTCGGGAATTTCACGGCTGTCGATGGGATCGATGTCCGGGTGGCGCCCGGCGAGGCGTTCGGGTTCCTGGGGCCCAACGGGGCCGGCAAGTCCTCCACGATGCGCATGATCGGCTGCGTGTCGCGGCCCACCAGCGGGCGGCTGCGCATCCTGGGCCTGGACGCGGCGCGCGACGGGCCGGCGATCCGGGCGCGGCTCGGGGTGTGCCCGCAGCAGGACACGCTCGATCCCGAGCTCACCGTGCTGGAGAACCTGGTGGTCTACGCGCGCTACTTCCGCATCCCGCGGCGCGTCGCGCGCGAGCGGGCCCGGGAGCTGCTCGACTTCGTGCAGCTCGGTGACCGGGCCGGGGACCAGGTCGAGCCGCTGTCCGGTGGCATGAAGCGGCGGCTGACGATCGCCCGGGCGCTGATCAACGAGCCCGACCTGGTGCTGCTCGACGAGCCGACGACCGGGCTCGACCCGCAGGCCCGGCACCTGGTGTGGGAGCGGCTGTTCCGGCTCAAGCAGCGCGGCGTGACGCTGGTGCTCACCACGCACTACATGGACGAGGCCGAGCAGTTGTGCGACCGGCTCGTGGTGATGGACGGCGGGCGGATCGTGGCCGAAGGCTCGCCGAGGGAGCTCATCGCGCGGCACTCGACGCGCGAGGTCGTCGAGGTCCGCTTCGGCCTCGAAAGTCCGGCCGACCCGGCGCAGGGCGACAAGCTCGACGGGATCGGCGAGCGGATCGAGGTGCTGCCGGACCGCACGCTCGTCTATGCCGACGACGGCGACGAGGCGCTGGCCGAGATCGCCGCGCGGGGGCTGGCCCCGTCGAGCACGCTGGTGCGCCGCGGCTCGCTCGAGGACGTGTTCCTGCACCTCACCGGCCGGACGCTGGTCGAGTGATGGGGACGCTCGCGGTCCTCGAATACCACCTGGTGTGCTATCGGCGCATCTGGCGCAGCTCGGTGCTGAGCTCCTTCGCGCTGCCGGCGATGTTCCTCGTCGCCATGGGGGTGACGGTCGGCGGATACGTGGACGCGCGGCCGTCCGGGCTCGGCGCGCCCTACCTCGACTGGATCGGGCCGGGGCTGCTCGCCTCGACGGCGCTGCAGGTCGCGGTGAACGACGCGACCTGGCCCGTGTTCTCGATGTTCAACTGGATTCGCACCTATCACGCGATGCGCGCCTCGCCGGTGACGTCCGCCGACATCCTGCGGGGGCACCTGCTCTACGTGTGCCTGCGCGTCGGGGTCGCGGCGATCGCCTTCCTGCTGGTGCTGCTGCCGTTCGGCGCCCTGCACTCGTGGTGGGCGCCGGCGACGCTCGGGCCCGCGATCCTGACCGGGCTCGCGTTCGCGGCGCCGTCGTTCGCGTTCGCCTCGGTGGTGGCCAGCGACAACTACTTCGCGGTGCTGTTCCGGCTCGTGGTCGTGCCGATGACGCTCTTCGCCGGGGTGTTCTTCCCGGTCGGCGCGCTGCCGGCGCCGGCCCGCGTCCTGGCCTACGCGTCGCCGCTGTGGCACGGCGTGGAGCTCTGCCGCGCGGCGACGCTGGGCACGGCGACGGCCTGGGGCGTGTGGGCGCACCTCGGGGTCCTGGCCGCCTACGCCGGGCTCGGCTACGCGCTCGCGGTGCGCGGGTTCACCCGGCGGCTGGAGGACTGAGGGGATGCTGCTCGGGGGTGCGCTCTCGGTGATGTTGCGCAACGTATCGGCGGCGCGGCACGTGACCTACTGGCTCGTGCTCGTGTCGGGGATCGCCGAGCCGATGCTCTACCTGTTCTCGATCGGGGTCGGCGTCGGGCAGCTCATCGGCGACGTGCCGGTCGGGGACGGGCGGCTGGTGTCGTATGCCGAGTTCGTGGCCCCGGCGACGCTGGCCGCCTCGGCGATGACGGGCGCGATGGCGGAGACAGTCATGAACTTCTACGGGAAGCTGAAGTTCATGAAGCTGTACGACGCGACGCTGGCCACGCCGGTGACGCCGCTGCAGCTGGCCTCGGGCGAGCTGCTGTGGGCCATGACGCGGGGCGCGTTCTACTCGGCCGCGTTCCTCGTGGTGATGGTGGCCCTCGGCCTGACCTCGCCGCTGCGGGCGGTCGCGGCCTTCCCCGCCGCGCTGCTCGTCGGGTTCGCCTTCGGCGGGCTGGGGATGGCGCTGTCGACGTTCCTGCGCTCGTGGCAGGACTTCGACTACGTGAACGTGGGGCAGTTCGCGCTGTTCCTGTTCAGCGGGGTGTTCGCGCCGCCGTCGGACTACCCGCTCGTCGCGCGCGTGCTGGTGGAGGCCACGCCGCTGTATCACGGGGTCGAGCTCGTGCGCGGGCTGTGCCTGGGGCTGTGGTCGTGGGGGATGGCCGGGCACGCGGCATACCTGGCGGCGCTGGCCGTGGCCGGCCTGTGGCTGGCGGGCCGCCGCCTCGGCCGGCTCCTGCTGACCTGACGGTCCGGCGGCCCGGGCCGGGCGCCGGTGTGTGTGGGAGCGTGCACACACCGTGGCCGACCCCTGCGTGTGAGAAAGTGTCTTGTCCCATTTGTGGGCAATTCCGAAAGCGGTGGCGAGGCTCCGGCAGGCCTCGCGAGCTGCGAAAACGCTCTTATTTTCGAAGTCGCACGAACTTCCGCTGGAATCAGCAAAAGTTTGGTAACGGGCGCCAGAAGGTCTAGACGGGGGGTCCCGGAGGCGCCTAGAGTCTCGTCGCAACACGGGTGTAACGCGGGCCACACGGGTCGGCAATCAACCGTGGTCTGCCGGTGTGGTGGTGTAGCCGCATGTCGTGGTGCACCAGGGCTCTGCGACCTGACGAGGAGGTGCCTCAATGAACACGGTCAGCGCCACCGACAATCCGGTTCAGTCGCGCCTGCTCCGGCTGTTGCGGGACACCGGAGCGCTTTCGCGGGCCGAGCTGGCGGATCGGCTCGAGGTGCCGCGGCCGCGGCTGCTGGCCGACCTCGACGCGCTCGTCGCCACGGGGCTCATCCGCGAGGCCGGACCGGCCGCGAGCCGGGGCGGCCGGCGCTCGACGCTCGTCGAGCTGAACCCCAGCCTGCGCTTCGCCGCGGTCGACCTCGGGGCGAGCTCGATCGACGTCGAGATCACCGACGGGCGGCTGGAGCCGATCACCGCGTACGGGGAGCCCGCGGACATCCGCTCGGGCCCCAAGGTCATCCTGCAGCGCGTCAACGAGATCCTGCACAAGTTCCGGGCGGAGGGGGCGTACGAGCGCCTTCACGCCATCGGGATCGGGGTGCCCGGGCCGGTCAGCTTCCGCGACGGGGTGCCCGTCTCGCCGCCGATCATGCCCGGATGGGACCGGTTCCCGGTGCGCGAGGTGCTCGGCCGCGAGCACAACTGCCCGGTCGTCGTCGACAACGACGTCAACATCATGAGCATCGGCGAGCGCTACGGCGGCGTCGCGCACTCGGTCGACAACCTGCTGTTCCTCAAGGTCGGCACGGGCATCGGGTGCGGCATCTACCTCAACGGCGAGGTGTACCGGGGCACCGACGGCTGCGCCGGCGACATCGGCCACATCCAGGTCGACAGCCACGGGCCGGTGTGCTCGTGCGGCAACGTCGGCTGCCTGGAGGCGCTCTTCGGCGGCGGCGCGCTCGCGCGGGACGCCATGGCGGCGGCGCGCAGCGGTGCGTCGCCGGCGCTCGCGGACCGCCTCGAAGCCAACGGCTCGGTGACCGCCAAGGACGTCGCCGACGGGGCGGCCGAGGGCGACGTCAGCTGCATCCGGCTGATCCGCGACGGCGGACGGCGCGTCGGCGGGGTGCTCGCCGGCCTGGTCAGCTTCATCAACCCGTCGATGATCGTGATCGGCGGCGGCCTGGCCGGGCTCGGGCACATCCTGCTCGCCGAGATCCGCAGCGTCGTCTACCGGCGCTCACTGCCTCTCGCGACCGGCAACCTGCCGGTCGTCCTGTCCGAGCTCGGCCCCCGTGCCGGCGTCGTAGGCGCCGCGGTGCTGGCCAGCGAACTCGCGTATGGACGGCCATCATGACAGATCCACCGGCACACCAACCGGCACATCAACACGACGAAGTCCTTCGCCTCACCGACGTGGTGAAGACCTTCCCCGGCGTGCGCGCGCTCGACGGGGTTCAGCTGGAGGTACGGGCGGGCGAGGTGCACTGCCTGCTCGGGCAGAACGGCGCCGGCAAGTCCACCCTCATCAAGGTGCTCGCCGGCGTGCACGCCCCGGACTCCGGCGAGATCCGCTGGCAGGGCGAGCCCGTCTCGTTCGGCAACCCGCAGGCCGCCATGAAGGCCGGCATCGCCACCATCTACCAGGAGCTCGACCTCGTCGACGGGCTCAGCGTGGCCGAGAACATGTACCTCGGCCACGAGCCCAACGCCGGCGGCTTCGTGGCGCGCCGGTCGATGCGCCGCGGCGCGGCCGCGATCCTGGAGCGCCTCGGGCACCCGGAGATCCCGGCCGCCCGCGAGGTCGGCAAGCTGCCCGCCGCCGCGAAGCAGATCGTGAGCATGGGCCGGGCGCTGTCGCGCGAGGCACGGCTGCTCATCATGGACGAGCCGAGCGCCGTGCTCGCCCACGACGAGGTCGAGAACCTCTTCCGCATCGTGCGCGGGCTCACCGCCCAGGGCATCGCGGTCATCTACATCTCCCACCGCCTCGACGAGATCCGCGAGATCGGCGACCGGGTCACGGTGCTCAAGGACGGGCGCACCACCGCCGCGAACCTCGACGCCAAGACCACGCCGAACCGCGAGCTGGTGAGCCGGATGACCGGGCGCACCATCGAGTACGTCTTCCCGGAGCGCCCCGCCGCGCGCACGTTCACCGAGGCGCCGATCCTGCGGGTGGAGAACCTCACGCTGCCGGGACGGTTCGCCGACGTGTCCCTCGACGTGCACGGCGGCGAGATCGTGGGCATCACGGGACTCGTCGGCTCGGGCCGCTCCGAGGTGCTCGAGTCCATCTACGGGGCTCGCCGGCCGACCACCGGTACCGTGGAAATGCTTGGAAAGAAGGTGCGCCGGGGCGACGTCGGCGCCGCCGTGCGGGCCGGCATCGGCATGGCGCCGGAGGAGCGCAAGAGCCAGGCGCTGCTGCTGGGCGAGCCGATCTACCGCAACGTGACCCTGGCCGGGTTCGCCCGCTTCGCCAAGGGCGGCTTCACCGACGCCGGTCGCGAGCGCACCGTCGCCGAGGACATCACCCGCAGCCTGGACCTGCGCCCGGCGGACGTGCGCCGCCCGGTGCGCACGCTGTCCGGCGGCAACCAGCAGAAGGTCGTCGTCGGGCGCTGGCTGCTCGGCGGCACCCGGCTGCTGCTGCTCGACGAGCCGACCCGCGGCGTTGACGTGGGCGCCCGCGCCGAGCTCTACCAGGTCATCCGCCGCCTCGCCGACGAGGGCGTGGGCGTGCTGCTCGTCTCCAGCGAGGTGCCCGAGGTCCTCGGCCTCGCCGACCGCGTGCTCGTCATGCGCGAGGGCCGGCTCGTGCACGAGGCGCCCGCCGGCGAGCTCGACGAAGACACCGTGCTCGACCTGGTCATGGCCGGATCGCTGCTCGACGGCGCCGACCTGTCGAGCAACACCCCCGAAGGGACCGCAGCATGAGCGGTTCGGAGCGAAGCGGAGAGGCCGTGAAACAGGAAACGCAGGTTTGGCTCAGGCCGGCGCCGGAGCTTGCGGAGGCGTCGGCATGAGCACCACCATCGAACCACCGGTGGACGTCCACGACCGGCCGCGCGTGACCGCCCAGGGCTTCTGGCAGCGCGAGGGTTCGGATCACGCCAAGCGCAACCTGGCCCTGATCGGCGTGCTGCTCCTGCTGCTGATCATCGGCATGTTCACCCGGCCGGACATCTTCCTGAGCGGGTCCGGCCTGTGGCAGAACGAGGTCGTCGTGCTCAGCCAGGCCTCCTCCATCGGCGTGATCACGGTCGGCATGACCTTCGTGATCATCGCCGGCGGGATCGACCTGTCCGTCGGGGCGATCCTGGCGCTGGCCAGCGTGTGGTGCACGACGGTGGCCACCCAGAGCTACGGCCCGGCCGTCATGGTCTTCGCGGCGCTGGCCGTGGGCGCCCTGGCCGGCCTGGTCAACGGGGTCCTGATCGCCTACGGCCGGCTGGTGGCGTTCATCGCGACGCTGGCCATGATGGTCTCCGCCCGCGGCCTGGCCCAGAACATCTCCCAGTCGCACACCCAGATCACCAACGACCCGTTCATCCGGTCGCTCGCCAGCGACAAGATCCTCGGCGTGCCGTACATCGTCCTCATCTTCCTGGTCGTGACCGCGCTCGGCTGGGTCCTGCTCAACCGGACCACGTTCGGCCGGCGGACCGTCGCCATCGGCGGCAACCCCGAGGCTTCCCGCCTCGCCGGGATCAACGTGCGGCTGCAGACGATGCTGCTGTACGTCCTGTCGGGCCTCTGCTGCGGCATCGCCGCCATCATGGTGGTCTCCCAGACCTGGTCGGGCAGCAACACCAACGGCGAGGGATACGAGCTCAGCGCGATCGCCGCCGCGATCATCGGCGGCACCCTGCTCACCGGCGGCCGCGGCACCATCGTCGGCTCGCTGCTCGGCGTGCTGATCTTCAGCCAGATCACGAACCTGTTCATCGTCAACGGTCTGCCGCTGGACATCCAGCGCGTCATCAACGGCGGCATCATCGTCGTCGCCGTGCTCGTCCAGCAGTTCCGGGTCGGGTCCTTCCCGTTCCTGAAGCGCACAGCCGCGAAGTAACCAACGCCTCGTATCACCACGCGACCGTCCACGCCGGGACGGTGGCGCTGATCAACACACCCACAAACACCCCCAATTGGAGGTCGCGATGAGCGACATGTCCCGGCGCCGGCTTCTGCTCGGCGGGGCCGCCCTCGGCGCTGGTGCGCTGCTGGCCGGCTGCACCTCGAACGACACGAAGGACAGCGAGCCGCAGACCAACACCAAGGCGGGCAACGCCGCCAGCGAGGCCCCGGGCAAGCCCGTCACCATCGGCTTCTCCGCCCCGGCGGCCGACCACGGCTGGATCGGCGCCATCACCGCCAACGCCAAGGCCCAGGCGGCCAAGTTCTCCGACGTCACGCTGAAGGCGGTCGACGCCGGCAAGGACGCCCCGGCGCAGATCGCCGCGCTGGAGACCCTGATCGCCAGCAAGCCCGACGCGATCGTCCTGCTGCCGCAGGACGGCGCCCAGCTCACCACGGTCGGCAAGAAGGCCATGGACGCGGGCATCATCGTCATCAACCTCGACCGCGAGTTCTCGGACGCGGCCGCGTCGTTCTGCCTCATCAAGGGCGACAACTACGGCATGGGCGTGGCCGCCGGGCACTACGTCGGCGAGAAGCTCAAGGGCAAGACCGACGCGGTCATCGGCGAGATCCCCGGCATCGACGACCTGCAGCTGACCAAGGACCGCTCCAAGGGCTTCGCCGACACGCTCAAGGGCTACGGGCTCAGCGTCAAGCACCGGGTCGCGGCCGGCTTCACGGTGCAGTCCGGCCAGGCCGCCGCGGCGAACCTGCTGCAGGCCGCGCCGAAGCTCGACGCGGTGTGGAACCACGACGACGACCAGGGCGTCGGCGTGCTCGCCGCGATCCAGCAGGCCGGGCGCAAGGAGTTCTTCCTGGTCGGCGGCGCGGGCTCCCGCGACGCGATGGACCACATCAAGTCCGGCGACACCGTGCTCACCGCGACGGTCACGTACCCGCCGTCGATGGCCTCGTCGGCGATCATCCTGGCCCGGCTCGCGGCCCAGGGCAAGGGCATGGGCGACCTGGTCGAGCTGCAGGTTCCGAAGATGATCGTGCTGCAGTCCGAGACGATCACCAAGGACAACGTCGACAAGTATCTGCCGCTCGGCTTCAAGTCCTGAACCACCGTTCTTGAGAGAGGAACCGCCAGTGTCCAGTCAGGAGCTGCGCGTCGGCATGGTCGGCTACGCGTTCATGGGGGCCGCCCACTCGCAGGCTTGGCGCACGGTGAACCGTGTCTTCGACCTGCCGGCCAGGGCGAGCATGGTCGCCGTGTGCGGGCGCGACGCGGCCTCGGTGGCCGAGGCCGCGCAAAGGCTCGGCTGGGCCGAGGCGGTGACCGACTGGCGTGAGCTGATCGCCCGGGACGACATCGACGTCATCGACGTGTGTACCCCGGGCGACAGCCACGCCGAGATCGCGATCGCCGCGCTCGAGGCGGGCAAGCACGTGCTGTGCGAGAAGCCGCTGGCCAACACCGTCGAGGAGGCCCGGGCGATGGTGGCCGCGGCGGCCAAGGCCCGGGCCGTGGGCGTGCGCTCCGCGTGCGGGTTCAACTACCGCCGCGTGCCCGCCGTCAGCCTCATGCGCAACCTGATCGCCGCCGGCCGGCTCGGCGCGATCCGCCACGTCCGCGCCGCGTACCTGCAGGACTGGATCGTGGACCCGAACTTCCCGCTGGTGTGGCGCCTGCAGCGGGAGAAGGCCGGCTCGGGCGCGCTCGGCGACATCGGCGCGCACATCATCGACCTCACCCAGTTCGTCACCGGGCAGCGCATCACGGGGGTGAGCGGGCTGACCGAGACGTTCATCAAGGAGCGGCCGCTGCCGGAGGCCGCGAGCGGGCTCTCGGCGTCGGCGGGCACGGCCACGGGCGAGGTGACGGTCGACGACGCCGCCCTGTTCATCGCCCGGCTCGACGGGGGAGCGGTGGCGACGTACGAGGCGTCCCGGTTCGCGACCGGGCGCAAGAACGCGCTGCGGGTGGAGGTCAACGGGGAGCACGGCTCCCTCGCCTTCGATCTCGAGCGCCTCAACGAGCTCGAGTTCTTCGACGCCACCCGGCCCGCGGCCGAGCAGGGCTGGTCGCGCATCCTGGTGACCGAGGGCGAGCACCCGTACCTCGGCGCCTGGTGGCCGCCGGGCCACATCCTCGGCTACGAGCACTCCTTCACCCACGAGATGCGCGACTTCATCGAGGCGATCGCGACCGGCGCCGACCCGACGCCGTCCTTTGAGGACGCGCTGCAGGTGCAGCTGGTGCTCGACGCGGTGGCCCGGTCGGACTCCTCGTGGGTGAGTGTGGCGTCATGAGCGATCCGTACGCTCCCACGCCGGCCGACCGGTTCTCGTTCGGGCTGTGGACCGTGGGCTGGCAGGCCCAGGACGTCTTCGGCTCGGCGTCGCGCCCGGCTCTCGACCCGGTCGAGACCGTGCACCGGCTGGCCGGGCTGGGGGCGTACGGCGTCAGCTTCCACGACGACGACCTGATCCCGTTCGGCAGCGACGAGGCCGCGCGGGACAAGATCGTGGCGCGCTTCCGCGAGGCCCTCGACGACACCGGGCTGGTCGTGTCCATGGCGACCACGAACCTGTTCGGCCACCCGATCTTCAAGGACGGCGCGTTCACCGCCAACGACCGTGCCGTGCGGCGCTACGCGCTGCAGAAGGTCCTGCGCAACATCGATCTCGCGGCCGAGCTGGGCGCGCCCACCTACGTGCTCTGGGGCGGCCGCGAGGGCGCCGAGTCCGGGGCGGGCAAGCAGATGCGGGCCGCCCTGGACCGCTACCGCGAGGCCATCAACGCCATCTGCGCCTACATCCGCGAGCGCGGGTACGACATGCGCCTGGCCATCGAGCCCAAGCCGAACGAGCCGCGCGGCGACATCCTGCTGCCGACGATCGGCCACGCGCTCGCGCTGATCTCGACGCTCGACGAGCCGTCGCGGGTCGGGCTCAACCCCGAGGTCGGCCACGAGGAGATGGCCGGGCTGAACTTCGCCCACGGCATCGCCCAGGCGCTCTGGCACGGCAAGCTGTTCCACATCGACCTCAACGGCCAGCACGGGCCCCGCTTCGACCAGGACCTGCGCTTCGGGGCCGGCAACCTGCGGGGCGCGTTCTGGACCGTCGACGTGCTCGAGAACTCCTCCGGCTACCCGACCGCCTACGCCGGCCCGCGCCACTTCGACTACAAGCCCCCGCGCACCGAGGACGCCGACGGCGTCTGGGTCACCGCGGCGGCGTGCATGCGCAACTACCTGATCCTGCGCGAGAAGGTCCGCGCGTTCCGCGACGACCCCGAGGTGTCGGCCGCCCTGGCCACCGCCCGGGTCGACGAGCTGTCGGTGCCGACGCTGCTGCCGGGGGAGTCCCTGGCGCAGCTGCGCGCCGAGGAGATCGACATCGACGCCGTCGCCGCGCGCGGCATGGCGTTCGAACGCCTCGACCAGCTGGCCATGGAGCATCTGCTGGGCATTCGAGGCTGAGTCTGCTTCGCCGGGCCCGGTAGCGAGGGCCCGCCCGCGGTTGCGCCCCGCGGGTGGGGGTACCGGATCCGGTGGGGAGTAAGACCGGAGCGCCGGGGGGGGGGGCCCCCCCCCCCCCCCCCCCCCCCCCAAAAAAAAAAAAAAAAAAAAAAAAAAAATCGGGGGGGTGGGGGAGAAGGTGGATGGGGGTGGGTTGTTTAAGGGGGGGGGCGGGGGAATA